>CAJBHE010000188.1 GCA_903952885.1 uncultured Burkholderiales bacterium | reverse complement strand
GACATCTTGGAAGAGGTGATCAAAGAGCACCCCGTCATGTTGAACCGTGCGCCCACGCTGCACCGCTTGGGCATCCAAGCGTTCGAGCCCATCTTGATTGAAGGCAAAGCCATTCAGTTGCACCCACTTGTCTGTTCAGCGTTCAACGCCGACTTCGACGGTGACCAAATGGCCGTTCACGTGCCTTTGTCGGTGGAAGCACAGATGGAAGCCCGTACCTTGATGCTGGCTTCGAACAACATCTTGTTCCCTGCCAATGGCGAACCCTCCATCGTTCCTTCGCAAGACGTTGTGTTGGGCTTGTACTACGCCACCCGTGACCGTGTGAACGGCAAGGGCGAAGGCTTGGTGTTTGCCAACTTGACCGAAGTGCAGCGCGCTTTGGACGCTGGCGTGGTCGAGTTGACTGCCAAAGTGGCCGTTCGTTTGACCGAGTGGAACAAAGACAAAGAAACTGGCGAATTCACACCCAGCACTAGCTTGGTAGATACGACTGTGGGTCGCGCTTTGTTGTCAGAAATCTTGCCCAAGGGCTTGCCTTTCTCTAACATCAACAAGGCGTTGAAGAAGAAAGAAATTTCTAAGCTCATCAACGTGTCATTCCGTAAGTGCGGTTTGAAAGACACCGTCGTGTTTGCCGACAAGCTGTTGCAAAACGGTTTCCGTTTGGCCACGCGCGCTGGTATCTCGATTGCCATTGACGACATGTTGGTACCGCCAGAAAAAGGCGCCATCATCAGCGCATCTGAAAAAGAAGTCAAAGACATCGAGCAGCAATACGTGTCCGGTTTGGTGACTTCCGGCGAGCGTTACAACAAGGTGGTGGACATCTGGGGTAAGGCTGGCGACGCGGTGTCTAAGGTGATGATGGACCAACTCCGCAAAGAGAAGACCATCGACCGCCACGGCAAAGAAGTCGAGCAAGAATCTTTCAACTCCATCTACATGATGGCCGATTCTGGCGCTCGCGGTTCTGCCGCTCAGATACGTCAGTTGGCTGGTATGCGTGGTTTGATGGCCAAGCCTGACGGCTCCATCATTGAGACCCCCATCACGGCGAACTTCCGTGAAGGTCTGAACGTGTTGCAGTACTTTATTTCCACCCACGGTGCACGTAAAGGTCTGGCCGACACGGCGTTGAAGACAGCGAACTCAGGTTACTTAACACGTCGTTTGGTCGACGTGACCCAAGACTTGGTGGTCACTGAACACGATTGCGGCACGACCAACGGTCAATTGATGCGCGCCATCGTTGAAGGTGGTGAAGTGATCGAGTCCTTGCGCGATCGCGTTTTGGGCCGCGTGGCCATCGAAGACATCATCAACCCTGAAACACGTGCTGTGTTGGTCAAAGCTGGCGTGATGTTGGACGAAGACATCATTGATGAAATCGAAGCCGCAGGCGTCGACGAAGTCAAAGTGCGTACAGCGCTCAATTGCGAAACACGCTTCGGCTTGTGCGCTATGTGTTACGGCCGTGACTTGGGTCGCGGTGGTTTGGTCAACAACGGTGAAGCTGTCGGCGTGATCGCTGCGCAGTCCATCGGTGAACCTGGTACACAGCTGACCATGCGCACGTTCCACATCGGTGGTGCAGCGTCTCGTGCGGCTGTCGCGTCCAGCGTCGAAGCCAAGTCGAACGGTGTGATTGGATTCAACGCCACCATGCGTTATGTGTCCAACACCAAGGGCGAGTTGGTGGTGATTTCTCGCTCTGGCGAGATCGTCATCCACGACGAACATGGTCGTGAACGTGAGCGTCACAAAGTGCCGTACGGTGCAATCTTGGCCATCAAGCCAGATCAAACCATCAAGGCTGGTGTGATCTTGGCGAACTGGGATCCGTTGACTCGTCCCATCATCACTGAATTCGCCGGTAAGGTGCAATTCGAAAACGTCGAAGAAGGCCTCACGGTTGCCAAGCAGATGGACGAAGTCACTGGCTTGTCTACCTTGGTGGTGATCGACCCGAAACGTCGCGGCGCAACCAAAGTGGTTCGTCCACAGGTCAAACTGATCGATGCATCTGGCAAAGAAGTGAAGATTCCTGGCACAGACCACCCCGTGACGATTGGCTTCCAAATTGGCGCGTTGCTGCAAGTGCGCGACGGCATGGACGTGGGCCCAGGCGAAGTCTTGGCACGTATCCCTGTGGAAGGTCAAAAGACCCGCGACATCACCGGCGGTTTGCCACGTGTGGCCGAACTGTTCGAAGCTCGCTCACCCAAAGACAAGGGCATGTTGGCTGAGATGACCGGAACTGTGTCGTTTGGTAAAGAAACCAAAGGCAAGGTGCGTTTGCAGATCACGGATCCAGAAGGCAAAGTGTGGGATGAACTCATTCCTAAAGAGAAGAACATCTTGGTCCACGAAGGCCAAGTGGTCAACAAAGGCGAGAGCGTTGTGGACGGCCCAGCTGACCCACAAGACATCTTGCGTTTGCTCGGCATGGAAGAGTTGGCTCGCTACATCGTCGACGAAGTGCAGGACGTTTACCGCTTGCAAGGCGTGAAGATCAACGACAAGCACATTGAAGTGATCGTGCGCCAAATGTTGCGTCGTGTCGTGGTCGGCAGCGTGGGTGACTCCAACTACATCGCTGGCGAACAAGTTGAGCGTTCAGAAATTCTGAACACCAACGAAGCGCTGATGCGTGATGGCAAAGTGCCTGCGACTTTCACCAACTTGTTGTTGGGTATCACCAAAGCTTCCTTGTCGACCGACTCGTTCATCTCTGCGGCTTCTTTCCAAGAAACCACACGTGTGTTGACCGAAGCGGCCATCATGGGCAAGCGCGACGAATTGCGCGGCTTGAAAGAGAACGTCATCGTCGGTCGCCTGATTCCTGCGGGCACTGGCATGGCCTATCACAAAGCACGCAAGGTCAAAGATGCGATGGACGACGCCGAGCGCCGCGCCATTGCTGATGCCGAAGCGGCTGAGTTAGCTGGAGAATCTTCTGACGAAGAAGCTCAAGTTGATCACGGCGCTGGCGAAGCAGCGTAAAGCGACCCCCTCAACAAAGGCCCGAAAGGGCCTTTGTTGTTTGGGCTCAACGGTAAAAGCACAAGGAGTTCAACATGCTTGATGCGTGGTGGTTTTGGCTGTTCGTGGCCGTGATGGTGTTTTGGAGCGTGGGGGCTTACCGCCGTTTGGTGGGTTTGCGCACGGCAGTGAACAAACAGTTTGCTGTGCTTGAAGAACTCATGTTGCGCTACCAAGCGCTGGTGCAAGAGTCCACCACTGCAGCGGTGACTTCGCCATCGGGTTGGCAAACTGCGATATCGCCTGAGTTGGGCGCTAGCCATTGGACGCGCTTGCAAGTGGCAGCCAATTTGTCTGCCATGGCCTTGGCGCGCATGCAAGAGCACCCGCTTGAACCAGCATCCTCCATTGCTTTGGTGGCCACCAGCCGTGATTTGCAAGATGCATGGGAAGCGCTCACGCATCCCGATGTGTATTACGTCTCCGTACCTGCAGAACTGACGCAGCGATGGGCTGAGCTGGGCATTTCCATTCAGCCAGATTTGCAGCGTTTCAACCAAGCGGTAACTCACTACAACGAAGCAATTGATATGTTTCCTGCCACTTTGATGGCGAGATTCTTTAAGTTCAAACCCGGACGCCAATTGGAATGAATGATCACACACACACATCTGTCCCACTATGGCAGCAGCTGCAAGCTGTGGCCCAAGCCTTGGCGCAAGTGCGGCGTGGTGTGTCAGGTACTGCCGCCCTAGAAGCTGTGCCGTCAGGCTTGCGCCCTGGTGTGCAAGCCTTGCTGTTTCAGGCGCTGCGTCAGTTGGGGCGCGCGCAAGCTTTGCGTGCGCAATTGGCGTCCCGTGCGCCCGCCCCTTTGCCCGATGCTTTGCTGTGCACCGCGCTGGCTTTGGCATGGGACCCAGAAAACGCGCCGTATGAGCCCCACACCTTGGTGAACCAAGCCGTAGAAGCAGCTAAAAACACGCGCAGCTTAGCCATGCAGGCCAATTTTTTAAACGCCTGCTTGCGTCGCTTTTTGCGCGAACGCGATGCCTTGGTCAAGGCCACCGACAACGACGTGCACGCGCAATGGAACCACCCCGAATGGTGGGTCAAGCGCTTGCAAAAAGACCATCCCGACTATTGGCAAGACATCTTGCGTGCCAATAACCTAGCCGCGCCCATGACCCTGCGCGTGAACAACTCGGCCATCAGCCGTGATGCCTTGCAAACAGATTGGGATAACCACGGTTTGTCATCGCAAGCGGTGGGCGAACAAGGCTTGGTTCTGGATCAGGCCCACAACGTGCGGGATATTCCCGGTTTTGCCGAAGGCCTGTGTTCGGTGCAAGACGCTGCCGCGCAATGCGCCGCGCAGCTGTTACTCAAAGACTTGGCGATCGTTGGCCAAGCCCTGCGCGTGCTTGATGCCTGCGCAGCACCCGGCGGGAAAACCGCGCACTTGCTAGAACTGCTCGACCACACATCCGAAGTTGTGGCGCTAGATATTGATCCGCAGCGTTGCGAGCGCATTACGCAAAACTTGCAGCGCATTGGCCGCACTGCCAATGTCATCACGGCTGACGCTGCGCAAACCAAAACATGGTGGGATGGTCAGTTGTTTGATGCCATTTTGTTGGATGCCCCCTGCACCGCTTCGGGCATCGTACGTCGCCACCCCGATGTGCGTTGGTTACGCCGCGAGACAGACATTGACAAGCTCGCCGCCATTCAGAAAAACCTGCTCAAGCAACTCTGGCCATTGGTCAAGCCGGGCGGACGTTTGCTTTACTGCACTTGCTCTGTTTTTCGTGCTGAAGGCGAGAACCAAGCCAAAACGTTTGTTGAACACAACACCAACGCCCGTTTACTGCCCTCCTTGGGGCATTTAAGACCCCAAAGCCTCGCCACAAGCGCCGCACTCACCGACAATCTACTCGGTGATCACGATGGCTTTTACTACGCACTGCTGGAGAAACTTCCCACGACTTGACCTGCTCTTATGGGGCACTGTCAAGCGCGGTCGTTGGCTGTGCTTGGCCATCAGCCTGATGCTGACAGGGGTGGCGCAGGCAAATACGCCTGTTGATTTGCAGGGCTTGCAGCTAGAACGCCAAGATGCGGCGCTGTACATGTCTGGCACTTGGCAGTTTGAGCTGCCCAGTGCTTTAGAAGAAGCCTTGATCAAGGGGATCACGCTTTATTTTGTGACCGAGGTGGAGATTAGCCAAGAACGCTGGTATTTCTACAACCAGCGTGTGGCCTATGCAGAGCGTCATGTGCGTTTGTTTTACCAGCCGCTCACGCGACGCTGGCGCGTCAATATATCTCCGCAAGCCTTCAACGTCAGTGGCTTGGGCGTGAGCTTGGGGCAAAGCTATGACACGGCAGAAGATGCCATCAATGCCGTCCGCCGTATTGCGCAATGGCGCATCGCCAACGCAGCAGACTACAACCCAGAGGCCAAACAAATCATCAGCATCAATTTCAAGCTTGATCTCAAACAGTTGCCGCGTCCCTTGCAGATGGGCGCAACGGGGCAGAGCGACTGGAACATTGGCTATAACAAAACACAGCGACTGGAGCTCAAGCCATGATTGAACTGGCTGAAAAGCGCACGCGCCTTTCCAGCTTTCAGTTGCGGTGGTTGTTGGTTGTCAGCGCAGCCGTCGCGCTGGGGCTGGGTTTGGTGTTGTTATTTTTATTGACCCAAGCCACCGACAACCGTGCACTTTACGAGCGTAACTACCGCCAACTGTTTGGCTTGAACGTGGTGGTGGCCACATTGCTGATGGGGGTGATTGCTTGGTTGTCAATGCGCTTGCTGATGCGCTTGCGTCAAGGCAAATTTGGCAGTCGCTTGTTGCTCAAAATTGCGGCCACATTTGCCTTGGTGGGGTTCATGCCCGGGCTGCTAATTTATAGCGTGTCCTACCAATTTGTTTCGCGCTCCATTGAGAGCTGGTTTGATGTGAAGGTCGAAGGGGCCTTAGATGCGGGCTTGAGTTTGGGCCGCACCACGCTAGACACCTTGGCCAATGACTTGGGTCAAAAAACGCGCGCTGCCATTGCCCAGATCAATGACTTGCCCGATGCCTCCGTCGGTATTGCGCTGGAGCGCATGAAAGACCAACTGGGCGCAGACGATGTGATTTTGTGGAGCACGGCGGGTCAAGCCATCTCTAGCGCGGGCGAGTCGCGCTACAAAATCAACCCTGATCGACCCACCCCCATGCAGATGCGCTTGGTGAAAACACAAAGCGTGGTCACCGCCATCGATGGCTTGGACGAGGCTGAGCTGCAAGGCACAGCCAAGGCGCGTATCCGTGCCTTGGTGTTGGTCGCCCCTTCTGGATTGGGCTTGCTCATTGAGCCCCGTGTTTTGCAGGTGACCAAGGCCTTGCCACCCACCTTGGTGAACAACGCCTTGGCGGTGGAAGTGGCCTATCGCGAATACCAAGAGCGTGCGCTAGGCCGCGAAGGGCTGCGCAGCATGTACATCGGCACCTTGACGCTGAGTCTGTTTTTGGCCGTCTTCGGTGCGGTGCTGTTGGCTGTGCTGCTGGGCAACCAATTGGCGCGACCCTTGTTGATGCTGGCCGAAGGCGTGCGTGATGTGGCGGCTGGTGACCTGAGCCCCAAGCCCGCTTTGCAAGGTCGTGATGAACTGGGCGGGCTGACCCGCTCATTTGCTGTAATGACCCAGCAATTAGCCGATGCCCGTACCGCGGTGGACCGAAGCATGTTGCAAGTGCACACCTCGCGTGCCAACTTGCAGACCATCCTCGACAACCTCACCGCAGGTGTGATTGTGTTGACCGAGGATGGCCGCATCAAATCATCCAACCCTGGAGCCACGCGTATCTTGCGAGTGCCATTGGCCGCGTGGGAAGGACGTGCATTGAATGACATCGAGGGCTTGGCGGAGTTTGCCGAGCATGTGCGCCGCGAGTTTGAGGGCTTCTTGGGCGACCGCAGCCAACATGGCTTGGACCATTGGCAACAATCGTTTGAGCTGCACGCCACCACCATCAGCCCCGCCGTGCAGCTGAGTGACGACATGCAGCAACACATCACCCTGCTGGCCCGAGGCGCTGTGTTGCCTAACAACGGCCGCTTGCTGGTGTTCGACGATATTTCAGAAATCGTGTCTGCCCAACGCGCGCAAGCCTGGGGTGAGGTGGCGCGTCGACTGGCGCACGAAATTAAAAACCCGCTCACCCCCATTCAGCTGTCGGCTGAGCGCCTAGAAATGAAGCTCACTGGCAAACTGCAAGTGCCTGAACAAGTGATCTTGAACAAGTCAGTCAAAACCATCGTGGACCAAGTGGATGCCATGAAGCGCTTGGTCAATGAGTTTCGTGATTACGCGCGCTTGCCTTTGGCGGACCTCAAGCCACTGGACCTCAACGCCTTGGTGCAAGACGTCATGCAGCTGTATGGCGCAGAAAATGCCGCCGTGCCAGTGCATGCCCAGCTTGAGGCCGCTTGCCCATTGATCATGGGAGATGCGCAGCAGTTGCGCCAAGTGGTGCACAACCTGCTGCAAAACGCTCAAGACGCCACCGAGGGGCAGGCACACCCCACCGTGTCAATCGCCACACAATTGGGCGCTACATCAGGTCGCGTTCGGCTGCTGGTGCGTGACAACGGGCCGGGTTTCCCGCCTAATATTTTGAACCGCGCCTTTGAGCCCTATGTCACCACCAAGACGCGTGGCACGGGCCTTGGGTTGGCGGTGGTGAAGAAAATTGCCGACGAACATTCGGCGCGCATTGAACTGAAAAATCGCGAATCAGAGGGGCGGGTGATAGGGGCGCAAGTGTCGCTATCATTCACAGTTGCGCAATCGCAACAAACCCAGCTTCTTTAATTCAGCGAGACACGGCAAGACATGGCGAATATTTTGGTGGTGGATGATGAATTGGGCATTCGGGACCTCTTGTTTGAGATCCTCAACGACGAAGGCCATACCGTAGAAGTGGCAGAAAACGCAGCGCAGGCTCGCTTGGCACGCCAAGCGGCACGCCCTGATTTGGTCTTGCTCGACATTTGGATGCCCGACACCGATGGCGTGACCCTGCTCAAAGAATGGGCCGGTGCGGGTTTGTTGAACATGCCCGTCATCATGATGAGTGGCCACGCCACCATTGACACCGCGGTGGAAGCCACACGCATAGGCGCACAAGCTTTCTTAGAAAAACCCATCACCCTGCAAAAGTTGCTGAAGGCCGTCGAGCAAGCTTTGGCGCGCAAACCCATGGCGGCCACAGGCGTCAAAAGCGTGAATGCTGTAGCCAGCAAAGATGGCAACGTAGCCAATGCCGCCCCTCAAGCGGTGGTGCTCCCCCCGACCCATCAGAGCTTTGATTTGGAGCAGCCCCTGCGTGAAGCGCGGGATGCCTTTGAGCGTGCCTATTTTGAATATCACCTCACCCAAGAAAATGGTTCGATGACGCGCGTGGCTGATAAAACTGGCTTAGAGCGCACGCATTTGTATCGCAAGCTCAAGCAGTTGGGCGTGGATTTATCCAAGCCAAAACGCGCCGCATAACGCTACCTTTGTGTTAGAATAATGTTCTTCTCGGCCCGGTAGCTCAGTTGGTAGAGCAGCGGATTGAAAATCCGCGTGTCACAGGTTCGATCCCCGTCCAGGCCACCAAAACTAAAAAGCCTCAGTGTTCTCACTGAGGCTTTTTTCATCGTCTGATTGTTTTTACTTATTAGCCGCACTCTCAGCCGACGCAGCGCTGGCGCGTTGCGCAAACTCCGCACGCAAGGCTTTGAGCTTCTCGCGGGGGTCTTCTTTGACCGTGTCTTTGTTGAGGTCCATCTCCGCAATGAAGCGGCTGGGCACGGCGGCAATCATGTCGCGGCCTTTTTTGCGGCGGCGCGTCCAGCTCACCGCCAATGAGCGCTGGGCGCGGGTGATGCCCACATACATCAGGCGGCGCTCCTCTTGCAAACGCACGACGATGCTCTCTTTGGTTTGCTCGGAGCCGGGCTCGTCGTCGAGTTTGAAGGGTAGCATGCCCTCGGTCACGCCCACCAACATGACGTGTGGCCACTCCAAACCTTTGGAGGCATGCAGGGTGGAGAGCGTTACCACGTTTTGGTCTTTTTCGCGCTCCGTCAGGGTGGAGAGCAGGGCAATGGTTTGCGCCACTTCTAGCAAGTTTTTCACGTCGTTGCCGGTGGTCACGCCAGCGGTGTCGTCAATCTGGCCGCCGCAGCGCTGGGCCATCCAGTCGCAAAACTCGATCACGTTGTTCCATTTGGCGGCGGCGGCTTTTTCGCTTTCTTCAGCGTCGTACAGATGCTTTTCATAGCCGATGTCTTTGAGCCAGTCGTTCAAAAACGCGCGTGCGTCTTCCGCGCCGAGTGTTTGGCGGGCACGAAACTCAAGGTCGTTCACATAGCGGCCAAACTCGTGCAGGCTGCCGATGGCGCGGGCATTGAGCACCGAGGGCAGGCTGTTGCTGAACAGCGCCTCAAACATGCTGAGTTTGTACTGGCTGGCAAACTGGCCGAGGCTGGCCAAGGTTTGGTGGCCAATGCCGCGCTTAGGCGTGGTGACGGTGCGTAAGAAGGCAGGGTCGTCATCGTTGTTGACCCACAGGCGCAGCCAAGCGCACAGGTCGCGAATCTCAGCACGGTCAAAAAAGCTTTGGCCGCCAGACACCTTGTAGGGAATCTGCGCTTTGCGCAGCGCTTTTTCAAAAATACGCGCTTGGTGGTTGGCGCGGTACAGCACAGCAAAGTCTTTGAGTTCCTTGAAGCCGCAGCTGCCCGCATCCGTGCCCTCGCGTAGTGACTGAATGCGGGCCACTACGCGTTCGGCTTCGTGTTCTTCGTTGTCGGCATCGACCACGCGCACGGGTTCACCCTCGCCCAGTTCAGAAAACAGGGTTTTGGGAAACAACTTGGGGTTGAGCTGAATGACGTTGTTGGCTGCACGCAAGATGGCGCTGGTGGAACGGTAGTTTTGCTCCAGCTTAATGACCTTCAAGGTGGGGAAGTCTTGCGGCAATCGGCGCAAGTTGTCTAGCGTCGCACCGCGCCAGCCGTAGATAGACTGGTCGTCGTCGCCTACCGCTGTGAAGCGGGCGCTTGAGTGGTCAGGGCCCACCAAGCACTTGAGCACTTCGTATTGGGTGGCGTTGGTGTCTTGGTATTCATCTACCAGCACATGGCCGAGTTGGGCTTGCCATTTGGCGCGCACTTCGTCGTGTTGTTGCAGTAGCTTCAAGGGCAAGCCAATGAGGTCGTCAAAGTCCACGCTTTGGTAGGCGCTGAGGCGCTCTTCGTAGCGCGCCATGATTTTGGCAATGGTGCTTTCGTTGTCGTCTTTGGCTTGCGCCAAGGCTTGGGCAGAGTTGAGCCCCATGTTTTTCCAGAGGCTGATGGTCCATTGCCATTGGCGGGCGGTGGCTATATCAGTGGTTCCGCCTGCGTCTTTCAAAATGCCCGTCACGTCGGCGCTGTCCATGATGCTGAACTGAGGTTTGAGACCCATCACGCCACCGTCTTGGCGCAACATGCGAACGCCCAGAGCGTGGAAGGTGCAAATCAGCACATCTTTGGCCGGTCGGCCTATCAAGTCCTTGGCGCGCTCACGCATCTCGGCGGCGGCTTTGTTGGTAAAGGTGATGGCAGCTATGCGCTTGGGCTCGAGCCCCGTTTGGATGAGTCGACCAATCTTGTGGGTGATGACGCGCGTTTTTCCTGAGCCAGCCCCCGCCAACACCAGACATGGACCGTGCAAGAAATTGACGGCTTCTTGTTGCGCGAGATTCAGGCCAGCAGACATTCGAGGGACAGTTGTGTGAGAGCTGAACATGATACTGGTCGGGCCACAAGGCAAAATACCTAAGTGCTGAATATTCTCTTGGTTACTTTCCCCTTTTTTGCGCTGGTGCTGGCTGGCTTTGTGGCGGCGCATCGACGCATGTTGCCGTTGGAAGCAATCCCTGGCCTGAACGGCTTCGTGTTGTTTTTTGCCCTGCCGTGCATGTTGTATCGTTTTGGCGCGAGCACGCCCGTCGTGCAATTGCTAGATGTCACCCTGTTTTGTGCCTATGCGCTGTGTGCAGTTTTGATGGTGGGTTTTGTGGTGACGGTCAGCTTGAACAAACGCATTGGCTGGAACGACGCATCGTTTGGCGCTCTGGTAGGCGCGTTTCCGAATACCGGCTTCATGGGTGTGCCTTTGTTGGTTGCCTTGCTGGGGGCGTCTGCGGCTGGCCCCGCCATCGTGACCATCGTGGTAGACATGGTTGTTACCACCTCGCTGTGCATTGCCTTGTCGCGCTTAGATGGCGCAGATGAGCACGGTGCGAGCCGCGCGGCCAGAAGCGCCTTGAAAGGCGTGCTGACCAACCCCATGCCATGGGCGATTTGCTTGGGCGCAGCCGCCTCGGCGATGGACTATGAATTGATTGGTCCTTTTGGCAAAACTGTTGGATTGTTGGCCGATGCAGCTTCGCCCGTGGCGTTGTTCACGATTGGCGCTGTGCTGGCGCGTTCACAAATTCGCGTGAAAGAAAGTGACCATCCGCCCATACTATGGCGCGACTTTTTGCCTGTGGCTATTTTTAAATTGATCTTGCACCCCGTGCTGGTGTTGCTGGTATTGGCCAGCGCGGTGCAAATGGGATTTGAGATTCAGCGCTTCACCATGGTGGTGGTGGTGCTGGTGGCGGCGTTGCCGAGCGCCAGCAATGTGGCTTTGTTGTCCGAGCGGTTTGGCGCTGACACGGGGCGCATTGCGATGATTATTTTGGTCAGCACTGCGGCGGCCTTTTTTACATTCTCCGGGGCTGTGGTCTTACTGAACGGATAAGTCGCGCGGCTCTGCCGCCGATGTTTTAAATTGCCAGAGGGTCCACGTCCACCGCCCAGCGAATCACCTGCCGATGTGCACTGCGTAGCCTCTGCATATCTGCCTGCCAATGGGCCAAAAAATGTTGCAGAGCTTTACGTGACGTGCATTCAATCAACATTTGCGCACGTTCGATGTCGGCCACGCGTTGAATCGTCATGGGTACGGCGGGATACAAATCGACCAGCAGTTCATCGGCCAATGCAGCGCCAGCATCGCGTGCGGCATTTAAGAAGCCTTGCGCTGTTTCTTGGCTTCTTGCCTCTGCCCGCACCAAAGCTTGGAAGCTAAACGGCGGCAAGGTGGCTTGCTCGCGTTCTTTCAGTTGCTGCTCCGCGAAGGCGGGGTAATCGTGTTGTTTGAGGGCTTCAAATAGCGGGTGCAGCGGGTGATGGCTTTGCACCCACATCTCGCAGGGGCTGACCAAGCTCATGTTGGCGTCGCGCCCTGCACGCCCAGCGGCTTGCATGAGCAAGCTGAACAAACGTTCGGGCGCACGGAAGTCACTTGAGAACAAAGCACCGTCGGTATTGAGCGCGGCCACCAAGGTGACGCGCCTGAAGTCGTGGCCCTTGGCAATCATTTGCGTGCCCACCAGCACATCTACCGCGCCTGCGTGTACCTCGGCCAGCTGGCGCTCTAGCTCGCCTTTAAGACGTGTGCTGTCGGCGTCTATGCGGGCGATGCGAATGGGTTCGCCGTCAGGCCGTCGTAAATCAACCAGCAGTTCAGCCAAATGTTCTTCAAGTTGCTCAGTGCCTCGGCCTAAGGGGCTGATGTCTAAGTTGCCGCAAGTCGGGCACGCACGCGGCACAGGCTGCGTGAAACCGCAGTGGTGGCAGCGCAAGGTGCGATCGAGTTTGTGGAACACGCGGTAGGCGCTGCAATGCGGGCATTCGCTTTTCCAGCCGCAATCGTTGCAGCTGAGCACGGGCGCGTAGCCACGGCGGTTGAGTAGCACCAAGATTTGTTCGCCACGCGTCACGCGCTCGCGCATGGCGTCGAGCAGGTGGTTGGAGAACACAGTCTTGTAGGGTTGGCGGTTCATGTCCACGCGGCGCACCAAAGGCAACGCGCCTTGGCCTACGCGTGAGGGCATGGCCAAGCGCATGTAGCGGCCAGCTGGTTCTGACTCCGTTGCGGAGCGGCTTTGGTGCCAGCTTTCTAGTGACGGTGTGGCCGAGCCCAGAATGACTTTGGCACCCTCGAGCTGTCCGCGATACACCGCCAAGTCACGCGCGGAGTAGCGTGCACCTTCTTGCTGTTTGTAGCTGGGGTCGTGTTCCTCATCCACCACGATCAGCTGCAAATGCGGCATGGATGCAAACACGGCCATGCGCGTGCCCAACACAATGCGCGCTTCGCCGCTGTGCGCTGCCAGCCAGTTTTTCAGGCGCTGCGCGGGTGTGAGGCTGCTGTGCATGGACACCAAACAGCCAGTGCCCCACTGCGGTGCGAAGCGGGCGCGAAATCGCGCTTCCAGTTGGGGCGTGAGGTTGATCTCGGGCACCATGACCAAAATCTGTGCCTTTGGGTTTTGTTCCAGCACGGATTGGGCTGCGCGCAAATACACCTCGGTCTTGCCGCTGCCCGTGTTGCCAAACAGCAAGAACGGGCCTTTGTGTGCGGCGATGTCGGCCAGCACTTGGGCTTGTTCGTCGGTGGGGGTGGGAATGGTTGGCGTGGTGCTTTCAAAAGCTGCGAGCGCTTTGGGCTTGCGCTTTAAGCGGCGTGCCCATTGCTCGGCGCTCAGATCACGCAGCTGGCTGGGCAGAGCGGACAAGGCCACTTCGCCCGCGCTTCGCTGGTAGTAATGGGCGGCAAATTTCACCAGCTGGCGCCAGTGGGCGCTGAGCGGCGTGAGGCTTTCGAGCACGCTGGCGACCGATCGCAGTTGCATGGTGGCAGCATGGTCACTTTGGGCATGCTGCTCGGCCTCATCCCAGACTACACCCAGCAACTCTCGGCTACCCAGTGGCACACGCACCAAAGTGCCCGGTGCATGCGTAGTGTCGCTTTCGTAGGTGAGTGCGCCACCGATGCCGCTGTGCGCGGGGGTGTGAACCATCACTGAAATTTGGTGCGACATGTCAAGCGGTGAGTTGGGGTGGTTTGCTCAGGTGTTTTGGCAATAAAGGCCTTAAGTCGTTGATTTCAATAGAGATCACCGAAAGCTCAGTATTTTTGTGGATAACTTTGTTGATATCTACGGTTGAGTGGCTCTCGAGGCGCATGAATCAAGGCTTGGGACAGATTGCCTCAAAAAAATGCAACCTAAGAATCCTATATGAATCAATAACTTACTGAAATATCAAATGATTTGATGAAGAAAAAAAGAAAATTTAAAGACCATACCGTTAATCCTCTTTTTTGTGCATAAGTATCAAGTTGAAGTAAAACTTTTGATGTCTTGACACACTATTTCTTGAGCTTTCTTCAAGGTTTTCTCAACGCACGCGAGTGAGTGTGCACCGCCTCCACCAACACGCCCACGCTATCGGGCGGGGTGAATTGGCTGATGCCATGGCCCAAGTTGAAGATTTGGGTTGGGCCCGTCGTGGTGGTGTCGGTGTGGGGCTTGCCAAAGTCGTCCAACACCCGTCGGGCTTCAGCCGCGATCGCGTCTGCGGGGGCAAACAGCGAGTTGGGGTCCAAATTGCCTTGCAGGGCTTTGCCTGGGCCGCCCACTTGGCCGCCCACTTGAGTGCGAGCTTGGGTCAAGTTAACCGTCCAATCCACGCCCAGCACTTCGCAGTCGAGCTCGGCCATTTCGGACAACCACAAGCCGCCGCCTTTGGTGAAAACCAAGCGGGGAATCACTGCGCCATCGTGCGAGCGCTTGAGCTGTGCCAACACACGCTTGGTGTAGGCCATGCTGAACTGTTGGAACATGCCATCGGCCAGCACGCCGCCCCAGCTGTCAAAAATCATCACGGCTTGTGCGCCGGCTTCGATTTGGGTGTTGAGGTACAGGGCTACCGCGTCGGCGTTGATTTCCAAGAGGCGGTGCATCAGGTCTGGGCGGCTGTACATCAGAGTTTTGACGTGGCGGTAGTCGTCTGAACCTGCGCCTTCGACCATGTAGCAAGCCAAGGTCCAAGGGCTGCCAGAGAAGCCAATCAAAGGCACGCGACCGTTGAGTGCTTTGCGAATGGAGGTGACGGCGTCAAACACATAGCGCAGTTTGGCCATGTCGGGCACAGCCAGTTCGTTCACCGCAGCTTCGTTGCGCACGTTCTTGGCGAACTTGGGGCCTTCGCCTTGGGCGAAAGACAAGCCCAAGCCCATGGCATCGGGCACGGTCAAGATGTCGCTGAACAAAATGGCGGCATCAAGCGGGTAGCGCTCGAGCGGCTGCAGGGTGACTTCGGTGGCGAAGTCGGTGTTGGTGGCCAAGCCCATGAAGCTGCCTGCCTTGGCGCGTGTGGCGCAGTACTCGGGCAAATAGCGTCCCGCTTGGCGCATGAGCCAAACGGGGGTGTGGTCGGTGGCTTGGCGCATGCAAGCGCGCAAAAAGGTGTCGTTTTGGAGTGGTGCAAACATGGCGATATTGTCGCCGAGGACGGGCTTAGCCCAGTTGACGGTGTTCAACCATCAAGCAAAGGTTTTGCACCACGACCAAGCCAGCGTCTGTTGCTTCTTTGGCGGCTGCATCATTCACCACGCCGAGCTGCAACCAAAGCGATTTGGCCCCCATGGCAATAGCTTCTGCCGCAATGGGTGGAATGTCTTCGGCGTTGCGAAAACAGTTGACCATGTCGATGCGTTCGTGCTGCTCTGCTTCGGTGAGCGAGGCATAGGCTTTTTCGCCCAACACCTCATGCGCATTCGGGTTGATAGGCACGATGCGAAATCCGTGGTCTTGCATGTACTTGGCCACCCGAAAACTGTCGCGGTGCGGTTTGGGAGACAGGCCCACCACAGCGATGGTTTTGCAGTGGGCAAGGCTCTGTCGAACAGCGGTTTGGATCATGGTTGAGTAGCGGGCAAGGTGGCGAGCGCTTCTTTGATGTTGCTCACGCTGAGCAACTCTGACAAGACCAACGGCGCTTTGCCTGGCGCGTACAACACGTAGACCGGCACGCCGTTGCGGCTCAAAGATGAGAGCGCTGAAGTGATGGCAGGGTCGCGGCGCGTCCAGTCAGCGCGCATGAGCAGGACTTGGTGTGCGGCAAAGTCGGCCATCACCATGGGGTTAGACAGCGTGGACTTTTTGTTGATTTGGCAGGTCACGCACCAAGCGGCGGTGAAGTCCACAAACACCGGGCGGCCTTGGGCCAAGCTTTGTGCCACGGCAGCTTCGGACCAAGGCTGCCAAATAGGACGTTGGCCAGGAGGGGGGCTTGCGTTGATTGGGCTGGTGTCTGCCAAGGCGCTGATAGACGTTGCACTGCTCGCTTGTGTTTCCAATTCTTCGGCAAAGTTGAACGTGCCCCAAACCAAGGCGGCAGCCAACAGCCATGCCAAACTCCGTGCTGCTGTCGTGTGCAATTTGAGCGCCCAAATAAAAGCCGCAAGCAGCAGCAAGCCGCCCAAAGCAAACATGGCTGCATCAATGCTGGTTTGTTGGCCCAGCACCCACAGCAGCCACACCACGGTGGCCAACATGGGGAACGCCAACAATTGGCGCAGCGTGACCATCCAAGGCCCTGGGTGCGGCAGCAGGCGTGCGATGGCGGGCATGAAGCTGGCCAGCAAATACGGCGAAGCAAGGCCCAAGCCCATAGCCACAAAGATACTGAGCGCTTGCCAAGTGGGCAAGGTCATCGCCAGCCCTAACGAGGCGCCCATGAACGGCGCAGTGCAAGGCGAGGCCACGGCCACAGCCAGCACGCCTGAGAGCGCTGCATCCATGACCGGATGTTTGTATTGAAAACTGGCTACGCGCGAAGGCAAGATTTGCCCAAACTCAAAGAGCCCAAATAAGTTCAGCGCAATCAGCGTGAAGAACGCGGCCAGTACGCAGACGACCACGGGTGACTGCAGCTGAAAGCCCCAGCCCAGTTGTTCGCCCGCCGCACGCAGGGCCAACACCCCAGCGCCTAAAGCCAAGAAGCTCAGCACCACACCTGCGGTGTAGGCCATGCCCGCCAAGCGGTGCGCACGGTGGGCGCGGCTGTGTTGGGCAAAGCCCAGCAGTTTGATGGCCAACACGGGCAACACGCAAGGCATGAGGTTGAGGATCAGGCCGCCTACAAAGGCGCCCAGCAACGCCAACACAAAGCCAATGAGCCCTTCCACGCTCAGCAAGTCTGCGAAGCCCTGAGGCTTTTCGCCATTGGCAGGCAATGCAATCGCGGGCGTTTCGGTTGCGGGCAATTCAGACACGGCAGGCCAAGCTTGCGTGACGGGCGTAGACACCGCAAAGCCTTGGCGCTCAGTTCCCTCTTCCGAGGTCAGCAAAAAGCTCACTTGCTTGGGGTCAATCAGGCGCAAATGGCTCAGTGGCAGCTGCACCGTCCACACTTCGCCTTGCCACGATTGGCTGGCGCGTGGGTGTTGCTCGGTGGCAGACGCCACCAATTCAGCGGCGTCTGGAAACACTTGCAAGGTTTTGCCCTGCAGTGATGAGGGCAAGCCGCTAACTTGCAGCACCATGTGTTGTGCTTCAAAACGGGTGGTGGCTTTGACGGTGGGCAACGGTTTGGGCTGCTCAGCCAGCAGGGCTTCAAACGCTGCCGTGTGGGGCGCAAAGCTGCTGTTGGTTGGAATGCGCAAGGTAAAGTCGCCTTCTTGCGGGATGCACTCAAGACGGCACACCAGCCAGTTGGCGTGCACCCGAATGTCTAGCGTTTGAGAGGCGTTGGCCTTGAACTGCTTGGACACGGTGAGCGGCACGGCCAACAACACAGTTTTCTCGAAGCCGTAGTTGGTGAGGTTGCCCGCTTTGAGCTTGTGCGGCAGGGGGAACAGCACATCGCCCGCGCTGATGCCGGCGGGCAAATTGAGTTCGAGTTGTGTGGGCAGCCCAGAGTCGCCCGGGTTGCGCCAATAGGTGTGCCATTCGGGCTGGTGCGTGAGCTGCAAGCCTACCCACAGCGGCTGGCCCGCTTGCACACCTTGTGGCGCATGGGCCAATAACTCAGCACGTAATTGCGGCGTGCTGACCACGGCGGTGGGCACGCCTTGTGCCCATGCCGAGCCGAGCAAACAGCCGAGCAACCAAAGACGAGAAATAAGTTTGAGCATGCGCTAGATGTTACCCAGCCGATGCAAGCCATGCGCCTCAGGGGCCATGGCGGGAAAGTAAGATGTCCACCATGACTTCGCACACCAGCCCCCACACTCAGCAAGCCTTGGCCTCGCACCGCTGGGCCGAGCTCAACACCCGCGACTTCGCCGCCCTCGACCCAGCGCGCACCGTGGCCGTGTTGCCTTTGGGCGCGACCGAGCAACATGGGCCGCACCTGCCTCTCTCAGTCGACACGGTGTTGGTGGACGGCGTGGTGAATGCTGCACTGACGCACTTGGCCGCGATCGATCCCGTGTTGGTGTTGCCCACGCAAAATCTGGGTCTGAGTACTGAACACATGGCTTTTGCGGGGACATTGCATGTGTCGCCACAAACCTTGATTCAACTTTGGTGCGACATCGGCGCTTCGGTGGCGCGAGCAGGTGTGAAGAAGCTGCTGGTGTTCAACGCCCATGGCGGCAATGTGGGGCTGATGGATGTGGTGGCGCGTGAGTTGCGTGCGCAACATGGCCTG
>CAJBHE010000187.1 GCA_903952885.1 uncultured Burkholderiales bacterium | reverse complement strand
ATCGAATTGCCAGAAGGCAAAGAGATGGTGATGCCAGGTGACAACGTGTCGATCACTGTGAAGTTGATCCACCCCATTGCGATGGAAGAAGGCTTGCGCTTCGCCATCCGCGAAGGCGGTAAGACGGTTGGTGCGGGTGTGGTTGCCAAGATCATTGCTTAACTCACAAATCAAGGCGCTATATCTAGGGGCGTAGCTTAGTGGTAAAGTTGCGGTTTCCAAAACCGTCGATGGGGGTTCGATTCCCTCCGCCCCTGCCACAAAAGCACTAATGCTCTGTGGTCTACCAAGCCCGCCACGATGGCGGGCTTCGGTGTCTTAACCATCGCATAAAAAACGGTACAGGAAATCCTTCATTCATGTCTGCAGCAAATATTGAAAACGTCTCGACGACCGCCGACAAGGCCAAACTTGTGTTGGTGGCGGTGTTGGTCGTGGCTGCTTTGGTCGGGTTTTACGCGCTGACTGAGCAAGGGCAGATCGTTCAATGGTTGGCATTGATTGGCGGCTTGGTGGCTGCGGTGGTTGTGTTTTTGTTGTCCTTGCCTGGTCGTCAGTTGGTGGCTTTTGGCAACGACGCGTGGCGTGAGGTCAACAAGGTGGTTTGGCCAACACGCAAAGAGTCGACGCAAATGACTTTGTATGTGTTTGCCTTTGTGGTGATCATGGCGCTGTTCTTGTGGTTGACCGATAAGACCCTGGAATGGGTGTTTTATGACCTGATTCTGGGCTGGAAAAAATAATGACCGACGATATCATCGAAAACGCCGCAGCGGATGCTGCCGCAGCGCCACCTGCTTACGTGAATCCAGATTTGCGTTGGTACGTGGTGCATGCCTATTCAGGCATGGAAAAAGCTGTGGAGCGCAACATTCGCGAAAGTATCGCGCGCGCAGGCATGGAAACCAAATTCGGTCGCATTTTGGTGCCCACCGAAGAGGTGGTGGAAATGAAAAATGGTCAGCGTCGTACGGCTGAGCGCAAGTTTTTTCCCGGTTACGTGTTTGTAGAAATGGTCATGGATGATGAGTCCTGGCACTTGGTGAAGCACACCAACAAAGTTACAGGTTTTGTGGGTGGTGCTAAAAATCGTCCTGCCCCAATTTCTGAAGCTGAAGTTCAGAAAATCGTGAGCCAAATGCAAGACGGTGCTGACAAGCCGCGTCACAAGGTTGAGTTCATGGCGGGTGAGTTCATACGTGTCAAAGACGGCCCATTCACCGACTTCAACGGTACGGTAGAAGAGGTCAATTACGAGAAAAGCAAAGTGCGCGTCTCGGTCACCATCTTTGGCCGTGCGACACCGGTTGAATTGGAATTCGGTCAGATTGAGAAGACCTAATCCTTTGTTAAAAATCTGATCATTTGAAAAGTTTTTGGTTTAGCGCTTACCGACTCGGCGCTAAATTTTGAAGTGAGTCGTTAACCCCCGGGGAGTTCGCAAGAACGTTTGTACCCGCAAGGAGAAAAGCATGGCGAAAAAAATCGTCGGTTTTATCAAGCTGCAAGTGCCAGCAGGTAAGGCCAATCCATCACCACCTATCGGCCCAGCATTGGGTCAACGTGGTTTGAACATCATGGAATTCTGCAAGGCGTTCAACGCCCAGACCCAAGGTGTTGAGCCGGGTCTGCCATTGCCAGTGGTCATCACTGCGTTTGCAGATAAATCATTCACCTTCATCATCAAGACGCCGCCAGCGACAACCTTGATCAAGAAGGCTATCAAGTTGGACAAGGGTTCTGCCCGTCCACACGTCGACAAAGTTGGCAAGATCTCGCGCGCTCAGCTCGAAGAGATCGCCAAAACCAAGATGGAAGACTTGAACGCGGCCGATTTGGACGCAGCTGTTCGCATCATCGCCGGGTCTGCCCGTTCGATGGGCGTGACTGTGGAGGGCGTGTAAATGTCTAAGTTGACCAAAAAACAAAAAGCCTTCGAAGGCAAAGTGGACAGCACCAAGCTGTACGCGTTGGTAGATGCTTTGGGCATCGTCAAAGAATGCGCCACTGCCAAATTTGACGAGTCCATCGACGTTGCTGTACAACTCGGCATTGACGCTAAGAAGTCTGACCAAGTGGTGCGTGGCGCCGTGGTCTTGCCTAATGGCACGGGTAAAACTGCACGCGTCGCCGTGTTCGCCCAAGGCGCCAAGGCTGAAGAAGCCAAGGCCGCTGGTGCTGACGTGGTGGGCATGGACGACTTGGCCGCGATGGTCAAGGCCGGTGACATGCCTTTCGACGTGGTGATCGCTGCGCCGGACGCCATGCGCGTAGTCGGTACATTGGGTCAAATCTTGGGCCCACGCGGTCTGATGCCTAACCCTAAAGTCGGTACCGTTACACCAGACGTTGCCACCGCTGTGCGCAATGCCAAAGCAGGTCAAGTCCAGTTCCGCGTTGACAAGGCCGGTATCGTGCACGGCACCATCGGTCGTCGTTCATTCGACACTGACAAGCTGCAAGGCAACTTGGCTGCACTCATCGAAGCTTTGAATAAGGCCAAGCCTTCTTCGAGCAAGGGCATTTACCTGCGCAAAGTCGCCGTGTCTTCCACCATGGGTGTGGGCGTGCGTGTGGACGTGCAAACACTCGGCGCCTAAGGCGACGAGTACAGATCCGGGTGCTGCGTAAGCAGCGCTCAGAGTGGTGGGCTGAGGCAACTTCTCGAAGTTGTACAGGCCATCCAAGACCGTTGGTGCGGGGCTTGCCCTGCTTAATTTGATTGACCAACGCAGATGGCGATCCCACTCGACGGAAATTTTCCTGACAGTTAGGTCGCTGCAAAAGTGGCGTGTCGACGGGCTCATGCAAAACGCAAAGACCTGAAGATACATTTAAAGGAGTAGACCTTGAGTCTTAATCGCAGTGAGAAAGAAGCGGTCATTTCAGAAGTGACCACGCTCGCCGCCCAAGCTCAAACGCTGGTGATTGCGGAATACCGCGGCATCACGGTCGCTGACATGACCAAATTGCGCAACCAAGCGCGTAGCAACGGTGTGAGCCTGAGCGTGTTGAAAAACACACTCGCACGCCGTGCTGTGACTGGTAGCTCATTTGAAGTTGTCGCCGATCAGATGACCGGTCCGCTGATCTATGGCTTCTCTGTTGACGCAATTGCTGCCGCTAAGGTAGTGGCTAACTTCGCAAAAACCAACGATAAATTGGTGATTCGCGGTGGCGTTTACGGTGGTAAAGCTTTGGACGCGAACGGCGTTAAGCAATTGGCAAGCATCCCTTCAAAAGAAGTGCTGTTGGCCCAGTTGTGTGGCTTGTTGATGTCGCCTATGTCTCGCACCGCAGTGGTGTTGGGCGCTTTGGCGGCCAAAAAAGGCGAAGGCGAAGCTGTTGCCGCTTAAGGCCAGCATTCGTGTTTTAACAAATTGTTAGGAAATAAAAATGGCATTCGATAAAGACGCATTTTTGACCGCGCTTGACAGCATGACGGTCTTGGAACTCAACGACTTGGTGAAAGCCATCGAAGAGAAGTTTGGCGTGAGCGCAGCTGCAATGGCTGCTCCTGCAGCTGGCGGCGGTGGCGGTGCAGCTGCTGCTGAAGAGAAGACCGAATTCAACGTCGTTCTGCTCGAGGCTGGTGCAAACAAAGTGTCCGTGATTAAAGCAGTTCGCGAAATCACCGGTCTGGGCCTGAAAGAAGCCAAAGACATGGTTGACGGCGCTCCAAAGGCTGTGAAAGAAGGCGCTTCTAAGGCTGACGCTGAAGCCGCTAAGAAGAAGCTCGAAGAAGCTGGTGCTAAGGTTGAACTGAAGTAATTCGGTTCTCTCATGAGGCTGGAGTGCTCCCCTAAAGGGCCTCCAGCCTTCTGTGCTTACAGAGCGCACCCAAAAACCAGCTTAGGGTAGGCTTGCAGCAACCGATAGGTTGTCAAAAGTTCCCCAAGATGTTTTTGAGTGTCTTCTGACCCCAACTGCAGAAGATGCCTTGGTTCGGGTTGCGTGCAATGCGCAACCGTCCGCCAACGCTGGTAGAGGCCAGCCGCCAAGCCTGATGTATGGGACGTGATGTCTCATGCAGAAAACAGTTCTGAAAGATCAAGCCCGGAGATCTCATGGCCCATAGTCAGTCCTACTCATACACCGAACGCAAGCGTATCCGCAAGAGTTTCGGCAGCCGCGACAGCGTGCTGGAAATTCCTTATTTGTTGCAAATGCAAAAAGACGCGTACACCGCGTT
>CAJBHE010000186.1 GCA_903952885.1 uncultured Burkholderiales bacterium | reverse complement strand
GGTCCAGCTCAATTTGGGTTTCGCCTGGACCACCACGCATACCGATACCACCGCTTTGTCGCTCCAAGTGCGACCAACGGCGGACCAAGCGTGTGCTGAGGTATTGCAACTTGGCCAGCTCGACCTGCAACTTACCCTCGTGGCTGCGGGCGCGCTGGGCGAAGATTTCTAGAATCAACAAAGTGCGGTCATTCACCGCCACGCCCATGTGGCGCTCAAGGTTGCGCTGCTGCGCGGGGCTGAGCGACTGGTCAAACAAAATCTCAGTAGCCCCGTGCATGAGAGCCAGTTCTTTGATTTCGTCAGCCTTGCCGCTGCCCACAAACAGCGCGGCGTCCGGGGCTTTGCGTTTGCAGGTGACGCGTGCCACAGGCTTCAAGCCCGCGGTTTCGGCCAGAAGCCCAAGCTCTTCTAAATCGCCATCGAAATGCGGCAAACCGAAATCGACACCTACCAAAATGGTGATGCCGGCAGTTTTTTGAGGTAAGTCGTTCAAGCGGTCAGTCTGGGAAATAAAACTAAAAAGTCAGGCGTAAAAAAAGGGCTGAAGCAGCCCTTTTTGTAGAGCGTTCAAGCTCAGACTTCTGGCGAACTGCCAGTGCCGTCCGTCGGGTTGAAATTGACAGCTCGGCCAGGCACGATGGTCGAGATGGCATGTTTGTAGACCATTTGCGTCACGGTGTTGCGCAGCAACACCACATATTGGTCAAACGATTCGATTTGGCCTTGTAGCTTGATGCCGTTGACCAAATAAATGGACACGGGCACATGCTCGCGGCGCAGGATGTTCAAAAATGGGTCTTGCAACAGTAAGCCTTTGTTCTTTGAGTTGTCGGTGATCACGATATGCTCCGTGTCTGATGGGTTGAAAGAAAACCCACGTTACCACAGAGCTAAAAAGCTCACGACGTCAGTCGTCTTTACCTGCATATGGGTTACTTGAGGTCTTCATCTCAATTCGCAAGGGGGTACCTTCCAAATTGAAAGCCTTGCGAAAGCGCCCTTCCAAAAAGCGTTTGTAGGTTTCGGTCACATGCTCCAGCGAGTTGCCGTGAATCACGATGATGGGCGGGTTCATGCCACCTTGGTGGGCATAACGCAATTTCGGGCGATACATGCCGCCGCGCTGAGGCGATTGAAACTGCACGGCTTCGAGCAGCAAACGCGTGAGCAAAGGGGTAGGCATTTTGCACATGGCCGCTCTGTGAGCTTGCGCGATAGCTCCCCACAGCGGACCCAAACCTTGGCGTTTTTTTGCCGAGATGAAGTGCATCGCGGCAAACTTCAAAAACGGCAAACGGGTCTCAATCGAGCGCATCAATAGTTCGCGCTGGTAGGAGTCCACCGCATCCCACTTGTTCACAGCCACCACCACGGCACGGCCACTTTCCAAAATATAGCCTGCAATGTGGGCGTCTTGGTCGGTCACGCCTTGGGTGGCATCCAGCAACAACAGCACCACATTGGCGGACTCAATGGCTTGCAGGGTTTTGACCACCGAGAACTTCTCAATAGCCTCAAACACCTTGCCTTTGCGACGCAAACCCGCCGTGTCAATGAGCTCAAACATTTGGCCATTGCGCTCAAACGGCACGCTGATGGCGTCACGTGTGGTGCCTGGCATGTCAAAGGCGACCAAGCGTTCTTCGCCCAACCATGTGTTGATGAGCGTGGACTTGCCCACATTGGGGCGACCAGCCACAGCGAGCTTGATGATGCCGTTGTCAACATCGGCATCGTCGTCACTGGGATCAGCCAAATTCAAGGGGGCCAACGCGCTCGTCATCATGTCGCGAATGCCTTGGCCGTGCGAAGCCGAGACGGGCAACACCTCGCCCAATCCCAGCTCATAAAACTCGACCAGTTGAGCACCCTCTTTCATGCCCTCGGCTTTGTTGGCAACAAGAATGGTGGGCTTTCCCAAACGGCGCAGATAGTTGGCAATGTCGTGATCTTGGGCGGAGATGCCGCCACGCGCATCCACCACAAACACCACCACGTCGGCTTCGGCCACAGCTTGCTGGGTTTGACGGGCCATCTCTTTGAAGATGCCTTGGTCAGCCGTGGGCTCAAAACCGCCGGTGTCAATGACGATGAATTCGTGTTTGTCAAAACGGGCATTGCCGTAATGGCGATCCCGGGTCAGGCCCGCAAAGTCGGCCACGATGGCGTCACGCGATTTCGTCAAACGGTTGAACAACGTGGACTTGCCAACGTTGGGGCGGCCCACAAGGGCCAATACGGGTTTCAAAACTTAATCCTTAAACTGTCCCATTACGGGATTTGGAGGCCAGTCACGCGACCTTCGCGTGTGACCACCACATAGCGCCCACCCGCAAAAACAGGGGCGGTTGCCAATTCTTCGCTGTCGAGCTTGACGCGGTTTAGCAATGCGCCGTCAGCAAGTGACAGCAAATACAACCAACCGCCGTTATCAGCTACCAATACGCCGCGCTGCGTAACCAGTGGTGCACTCAAGATGCGGTATTTCAATCGCTCAGTGTCCCAAAGACGCTCGCCTGTGGTGCGATTCAAAGCTTGCACGACGCCGTTGGACAAAGGTGTAATGAGCAGCGTTTCGTTACCGCTCACACCCATTTCGCCCACCGAGGGGCGCGTCCACAGGCCTTGGCCACGTTCGGCATTCACACAACCCACCGAGGTTTGAAAGGCACGCACGCACACCACATCACCCACACGATCGAATGGCCCGACCAAATCAACCAAGCGCTCAATGTCGTTGGTACCACGCGGTGTGGCAATGGCGGATTCCCAGCGAATCACACCGGTGTTCGGGTCTAGGCCCGCCAAGCGGCCAGACAAGCCCACCACCAAGGTGTTCTTGAATGCCATTAACACGCCGGCCTGCTTCAACACCAAAGGCTCACCCGGGCGTTGTTGGGTCCAAAGCTGGCGGCCTGTCGCACCGTCAAAGGCGATGACAGATCGGTCCGCCGTCAGCACAAACACTCGAGCCCCCGCGACCAAAGGTGCGGTGAAAGACTGAGCGGGCATGCTCTTGCGCCATTGAACTTTGCCGTCTTGCAAAACAACCAATTCGTTGTTGCGTGTCACCACCGCCAGCTGCTGGCCGTCGCTGCCCACGCCTGCTGAAATGGCTTGGTCCAACCTCAAACGCCAAATGTCTTTGCCAGTGGTCGCGTCCAAAACAGCCACCACACCTTGGCTGTTGGCCAAGGCAATGCGGTCTTCGCGGACTGACGCCACCAAAGGAAAGTCGATCTTGCCCACATTGGCAGTCCAGCTGCTGCGCATGTCCTGCAACACAGGAACGCCTTGAATTTCAGTAGGTTTGGGGCGTGACGGGCCTGAGCATGCGGCCAAGGCTACACAGAGGCCAGCCAGTGCGACACGCGTCAGAGATGTCCAGCGAAACGATGTTGTATTCACTTCTTGCTCTCCACAGCAGGTGCTTCTTCAGGATCAGCGCCCAAGGCAGCTAACTTCACAGCTACCAAACGGCGATATTCGGCATTGGGCTCAAAGCCCTTCCACGCATTTTTGTAATGCTGAACCGCTTCAGTCGTTTGGGCTTGCAACATGGCCAAGTCGCCCAAACGGTCGGCCATCAATGGTGCGAAGGCTTCGGGTGTTTTGGCGGTGAGCTGTTTGTGCGCTTCGTCATAGGCTTTGTCTTCCACCAGCAATGAGGCCAAGCGCAAACGTGCCAAGGCTTGGTAGCCCTCGTCGTTGGCTTTGTCGATGACCCAAGTCAGCTGCAATTTGGCGTCCGCTTTGCGATCTTTGTCGTTGTAAACACGCGCGGCCAACAGAGCAGCTTGCTGCGCGTAAGTGGTGCTGCCGAATTTGTCTTTGATGTCACTGACCGAACGGTCGAACAAGGCAATGTCCCCCCCAATGGCCGAGCGCTCCACGGTGTCATACAAAGCAGCAGCTTGTGATGCTTGTTTGACCGAGTAAGACTGCCAGGCCATCCAGGCTG
>CAJBHE010000185.1 GCA_903952885.1 uncultured Burkholderiales bacterium | reverse complement strand
GGCTATGTGTTCTGGAGTGAACGCGTGTTGGAGCTCGACGCGATCAACCCCCAAGTCGCCGCACGTTTGGCACGTGCCTTGGACCGTTGGAGCAAACTGGCCGAGCCCTACCGCACCGCTGCGCACGAGGCCATCAAACGCGTCGCGGCCAAAACTGATTTAAGCAACGACGTGCGCGAAGTGGTTTCGCGCGCGCTCGCCAACTAAGGACTTGCCATGAGTATTTCTCTCACCCGTTATCTGGTCGAACAACAACGCGCCAAAGGCCTCATTCCCTCAGAGCTGCGTTTGTTGCTTGAAGTTGTGGCGCGCGCTTGCAAAAGCATCAGCCATGCGGTGAACAAAGGCGCCTTGGGCAGCGAACTAGGCGACGTCATGGGCTCAGCCGGCAGCGAGAACGTGCAAGGCGAAGTGCAAAAGAAACTCGACATCATCGCCAACGATGTGTTGATCGAAGCCAACGAATGGGGCGGCCACTTGGCAGCCATGGCGTCCGAAGAAATGGACAGCATCCACGTCGTGCCCAACCGCTACCCACAAGGCGAATACCTGTTGATGTTTGACCCACTCGATGGCTCCAGCAACATCGAAGTCAACGTCAGCATCGGCACCATCTTCAGCGTGCTCAAAAAAGTGGACCCCAGCAAAGGCGTGAGCGAAGAAGACTTCTTGCAGCCAGGCACACAACAAGTGGCCGCGGGCTACTGCGTGTACGGCCCACAAACCACCTTGGTGCTGACTGTCGGTGATGGCGTGGCCATGTTCACCTTGGACCGCGAGCAAGGCTCGTTTGTGTTGACCCAAGAAAACGTCAAAGTGCCCGCCGACACCAAAGAGTTCGCCATCAACATGAGCAATATGCGCCACTGGGACGAGCCCGTCAAGCGCTACATCGACGAGTGTTTGCAAGGTGAAGAAGGCCCACGCGGCAAAAACTTCAACATGCGTTGGATCGCTTCTATGGTGGCCGACGTGCACCGCATCCTCACCCGTGGTGGCGTGTTCATGTACCCATGGGACAAGCGCGAGCCAAGCAAAGCCGGCAAGCTGCGCCTGATGTACGAAGCCAACCCCATGAGCTGGTTGATCGAACAAGCCGGTGGCGCTGCCACTGACGGCCGCCAACGCATCTTGAACATCCAGCCCACACAACTGCACCAACGTGTGAGCGTGGTGTTAGGCTCTAAAAATGAAGTAGACCGTGTGACGAGCTATCACACGCAAAAATAAACGCAGCGCTCAGGGAGCGTATGCCAAACAAAAAGCCCGCTTGACGCGGGCTTTTTTGCGACTCTGTGACGTACTAAACCCCAATATAGCGATGCCACAAACTGTGGTCAGCCTCTAACTCCGCAGATTGGCCCTGCCACACCACCTGCCCGCGTTCGATGATGGTGTGTTGGTCTGCCAACTTGACCAACTTTTGCACATACTTGTCGATCACCAAAATGCTTTGGCCTTCGCCGCTCAAGGTGTGCAGGCAACGCCAAATGTCTTCGCGCACCAAGGGGGCCAAGCCTTCGGTCGCTTCATCCAACACCAGCAAGTGTGGGTTGGTCATCAAGGCGCGGCCAATGGCCAGCATTTGTTGTTCACCACCCGAGAGCTGATTGCCCATGTGACGGTGGCGCTCGGCCAAACGTGGGAACAAGGCATACACGCGCTCTAGCGTCCATGGGTGGGTGCTGCTGCTGCGGTTGGCAGCAAAGGCCAACAGGTTTTCTTGCACCGAGAGCGTCGGGAATATTTGCCGGCCTTCGGGCACCACGGCCAGGCCCATGCGTGCAATGTGGTCGGGGCTGAAGCCCTCGACACGTTCACCGCAAAAACGCACCGTGCCCGACAAGGC
>CAJBHE010000184.1 GCA_903952885.1 uncultured Burkholderiales bacterium | reverse complement strand
TGTTGGTGGTGGAGCCGCACTCGATGTCGACAGTGCCGTTCTCGGTCAAAGGAATACGGTTTTGTGAGGTCACCGAGGTGTACTTGACGTCGATTTTCTTGCCCACGGCCTTTTCGAGGTTGTCGATGATGCGTTGGCAAATCTCAACGTGGTAGCCTACATACTTGCCGTCACCCAAGGTGTAAGACAAAGCACCTGAAGAGTCGCGCACACCCATGGTGACGCTGCCCGAGGCTTTAACTTTGGCGATGGTGTCATTGGCTTGCGCGAAGGTTGTGCCAGCCAGCAAAGAGGCGATGGCCAAGGTAATTAACTGCTTTTTCATGAGTTGCTCCAGTTTTGATCAAAGAAAAACAAAACACCATTCTAGATACAGGTTCAAAAAGGAAACTACTTAGATAAAAAGCATGCGTACAGAGCCTCATCCCATTTTTAGTGCATTGCGTTTCCACATTTCCCAAGGTCTGTTGAGGTGTAAATCATTCATGTCTGACGTTGCTTTGGCCTCTGAGTCCGTGAGGAAAGTAATCTCGCCAAATCGTGAAGCTTCGCTCTGCAAGCGCGCGTTGCTTTCGGTATAAATCGCACGAAACACCGCCTGTTTGATCTCATTACCCACGGTCACACTGCCATGCCCACGCATGAGAGCCACACTGGATTGCCCTAGCACCTTGGCCAATGACTCGCCTAAAGCTTGGTTGCTGATCAGCAAGTCAGTGCTTTCGCCCGCGCTGTGACGGATTTCATAAACGGGTGTCACAGCCCCAAGAAAGCCACTCATGTGGCAAATAGGGCGAAGGCGCGCACCTGTCACGCCAAACGGAATCACTGCAGGTGAGTGGCTGTGAATGACCGACATCACATCAGGACGCGCCTTGAAAATAGCACTGTGAATGAAACGCTCCACATAGGTGCGACGGCCTTGAGCATCATGCACATTGCCCTCTAAGTCGACTTCGACAATGTCTTGCACTTCCACCAATGCAGGCGCCATGCTGCGAGCAATGAAAAATCGATCTGGGTTGTTCGGGTTGCGCACACTAATATGGCCAAAACCATCCAACACGCCTTCGTTGACCAAAATTTTGTTAGCAAGTGCCAAGTCTTCTAAAAGTTGTGTTGTCATGGTGTTCTCGTTATTCAGCTTTAATGCCGGCATAAGCGGCGACTCGCGCCCAACGGACTAACTCAGAGCGCATGAAGTCAGTGCCATCCTCTGAACTGGTGAAAAAGGGCTCAAACCCCAATTTCTCGAATTTGGCTTTCATCTCTGGGCTCTTACCCACTTGAACAAATGCCGCATTGAGTTTTTTCACAATCCAAGGGGGCGTACCCGCAGGCGCATACACCGCAAACCAATTGGCCAAGTCCACCCCCTTGAATCCACCCTCGGCCAGAGAGGGCACATTGGGCAAATTGGGATTGCGCTGTGAGGCTGCCATGGCCAAAGCACGAATGCGTCCCTGCTGGATATAAGGCAATGCGTTTTGTACAGGGCTGAACATGTAGGCGAGTTGACCACCGACCAAATCTGTCATGGCCTGTGATTGGCCTTTGTAGGGGATATGGTTGGTCTTGGTGCCTGCAAGTTGGTTAAAAAACTCAGCATGCAGGTGCTGCGGACTGCCCATACCAGCAGTGCCAAAGTTCAACTCACCTGGGCTGGCTTTCGCCAGCTCGATGAACTCGCGCAAGTTATTGGCCTTCACCGAAGGATGGACCACAAGCACCGAGCCCGTCTGCCCAACCAAAGTGATGGTTTGCAAGTCTTTCAACAAATCGTAGGGTAGCTTGCGATACACCGCAATGTTGGTGGCTATCGTGCCTGGAGACAGCAACAGTGTGTAGCCATCGGGTTTGGCCTTGACCACAGCTTCCACTCCAATGTTGCCGCCTGCCCCCAGCTTGTTTTCAATGACAACGGGTTGCCCCAAAACTTCACTGATCTTCTGGCCCAACGTGCGCGCCAATAAGTCTGTACCGCCGCCAGCCGCGACGGGTACGATGATTTGAATAGGTTTATTGGGGAAGTTTTGCGCCCAACTGCTGCTGAACAATCCCAATCCACTCAACAGAACGATGATCCACCCGAAAATACTCTGACGCATGCCAACTCCTTTGCAAATCAAGTCTTCAATGGTAGCGGGGTTGGCCTAAAAATCACCCATCACCTGATAGGCTTTGACATCAATTGGTTTTCATGCCCAACTTACCCAACAACGCTTGGTCGCGCTGCCAGTCGGGGTTGCCAGTGGTCAAGAGCTTGTCGCCATAAAAAATAGAGTTGGCGCCTGCCATGAAGCACAAGGTTTGAATGGCTTCTCCCATTTCTTGACGACCCGCCGACAAACGCACCCGCGCCGTGGGCATGGTGATGCGTGCGACCGCAATGGTGCGCACGAATTCCAACAAGTCCAAACTGTCCGTGCCGTGCAAAGGCGTGCCTTCCACCTGCACCAAGTTGTTGATGGGCACAGAGTCCGGATAAGGGTTGAGGTTGGCCAACTGGTGCACCAATGCCGCGCGTTGGGCACGTGATTCACCCATGCCCACAATGCCGCCGCTGCACACGTTCATGCCCGCAGAACGCACACGTTCTAGCGTATCCAAACGGTCTTGGTAGACGCGTGTGGTGATGATGCTGCCGTAGGTCTCGGGCGCGGTGTCGAGGTTGTGGTTGTAATAGTCCAGGCCCGCCTCTTTGAGGGCGTGGGCGTGTTGGGCTGTCAACATGCCCAAGGTGCAGCAGGCTTCTAAGTTGAGGTCTTTGACCGTGCGGATGAGTTCGGCCACTTTTTCGATGTCACGGTCTTTGGGCTCGCGCCATGCAGCGCCCATGCAAAAACGGGTGGCCCCATTGTTCTTTGCCTCTATCGCTGCGGCTTTGACGGTCTCAACGTCTAACAATTTGGTAGCTTCCACGCCTGTGTCGTAGCGCGAGGCCTGAGGGCAATAACCACAATCTTCCGAACAGCCGCCCGTTTTGATGGACAGCAAAGTAGACAACTGCACTTCATTCGGATTGAAGTGGGCCCGGTGCACTTGTTGTGCCTTGAACATCAAGTCGTTGAAGGGCAAATTAAACAGTGCTTCTACGTGATCTAAAGACCATGCGTGATCGGTCACAACGGGGGCTTTGGCAGCGGGAACGAAATGAACCACTTGTTCATCTTGCAGAGTCGATGGCATACGGTAATTTTTCTAAAAATAGGCGTTAAATGTAGCAACAAAAAGCCCGCGCAGCCTGACGGGTAAGGGCTGGGATAATGTGCCTCTCATGCACAACACCCTTTCCTCTCAACTGGTTCAGCGCAGCTTGCACAGCGTGTGGCATCCCTGCACTCAAATGCAGCACCACGAAACCGTGCCCTTGGTAGCCGTCAAACGCGGTCAAGGAGCATGGTTGTATGACGGAGACAACCGTCGTTACCTTGACGCCATCAGCTCGTGGTGGGTGAACTTGTTTGGCCATGCCAACCCACGCATCAACGCTGCACTCAAAGACCAGTTAGACACGCTCGAGCACGCCATGCTCGCGGGCTTTACCCATGAGCCTGTGGTGGCGTTGTCTGAAAAACTTTCTGCGCTCACAGGGGGCGTGTTGGGCCACTGCTTTTATGCGTCCGACGGTGCATCGGCAGTAGAGATTGCGCTGAAGATGAGCTTTCATTCTTGGCGTAATCAGGGTTTAGCAACCAAACAAGAGTTTGTGTGCCTCCAAGGTGGCTACCACGGCGAAACCGTGGGCGCGTTGTCGGTGACCGACGTGGCCATTTTTCGCGATGCGTACGACGCACTGCTCAAGCCCACGCATTGCCTCATGTCGCCCGATGCGCGATTAGCTTTGGACGGCGAAACCGCCGACGACCAAGCTCGCCGTGCCGCGCATCAGCTAGAAATACTGCTGCAAAAACGCGCTGAGCACATCAGCGCCGTGATTGTGGAGCCTTTGGTGCAATGCGCCAGCGGCATGGCCATGCACAGCCCTTTGTATTTGCAATTGGTACGCAGCCTCTGCGACCAGTACAACGTGCACCTGATTGCCGACGAAATTGCTGTCGGCTGCGGCCGCACTGGCACTTTTTTTGCGTGCGAGCAGGCCCACATATGGCCCGACTTTGTGTGCCTCTCCAAAGGCATCAGTGGCGGCTATTTGCCCTTGTCGTTGGTCATGACGCGCGACAGCATTTACCAAAGTTTTTACAGCGACAGTATGGCGCGTGGCTTTTTGCACTCCCACTCATACACAGGCAACCCACTGGCCTGCCGCGCCGCACTGGCCACCTTGGCCATATTTGACGAAGACCATGTGCTTGCGCACAACCAAGTGCGCGCCCAGCGCCTGTCGGCAGCACTCGCACCGCTGAGCCAACACAGCCATGTGAAACACTTCCGCCAGCAGGGCATGATTTGGGCGTTTGATGCCCAAGTGGCTGACCCCGACAAAGCCGCCACGTTCTCGCGCCGATTTTTCGCAGCAGCCCTTGAACACGAACTGCTGATTCGCCCAATTGGTCGCACGGTGTATGTCATGCCGCCTTACATTTTGAGCGACGACGACATTGATTTCCTCGCGACGCGCCTTATCACCGTGTTTGATCAGGTGGTGCACGAATGACCCACCCTTTGTTGCAACCGCTTTCAAATAAGCTGACCAACATCGACACCCAAGGCCTGCGTCGACAACGCTTGAGCGTCGAAACCCCTTGTCAGCCGCGCATGGTGGTCGATGGGCAATCTGTGTTGGCCTTCAACAGCAACGATTACCTCGGCCTTGCCGCACACCCGCAAGTTGTGGAGGCCTTGCAAGAGGGTGTGTCGCTGTATGGCGCGGGCAGCGGCGCATCACACCTCATCAGTGGGCATTTTCAATCGCACACACGGCTAGAAGAAATGCTCGCAGCCATGCTCTCGCCCTACTTGGAATCTGCAAGAGCGCTTTACTTTTGCACGGGCTACATGGCCAACCTGGGTGTTTTGAGCGCCTTGGCTGACAGTGCGCAGGGCGACATCACGGTGTTCTCAGAGGCCCTGAACCATGCCTCGTTGATTGACGGCATTCGCCTCTCACGCGCAGCCGTTCAGCTCTACCCGCATTGCGACACGCAAGCCTTGGGCGATTCACTGAGCGCCTGCACCAGCACCACCAAAGTGGTGGTGACCGACAGCGTGTTCAGCATGGACGGCGACATCGCCCCCGTGCGCGAATTGTTAGCCCTGTGCGAACAACACGGCGCATGGCTGTTGTTGGACGACGCCCACGGCTTTGGTGTGCTGGGTGCTACTGGCTGCGGCATTTTGGAAGAGCTCCATCTGCGTTCCCCCAACCTCATCTACATGGGCACGCTTGGCAAAGCCGCGGGCGTGGGTGGCGCGTTTGTGGCGGCGCACGACACCTTCATCGACTGGATGGTGCAACGTTCACGCCCCTACATTTACACCACCGCAGCTCCCCCCGCGCTGGCCCATGCGCTGCTGACCAGTCTGCGACTCATCACCGGCGATGAGGGCAAAGCTCGCCGCGCACATTTGCACGAACTGATTCAACAATTCGCCTCAGCCTCCATTCCGCAAAGCTGGTCGCGCGTGGCATCGCAGACCGCCATTCAGCCCATCATCATTGGCAACAATGCAGACGTATTGCAGGCTTCAGCCAAACTGCGTGCGCAGGGCTTTTGGATCACAGCCATTCGCGCACCCACTGTGCCTGTGGGCACTGCGCGTTTGCGCATCACCCTCTCGGCCGCGCATACCGCCGCCGATGTGGCTGAGCTGGTCACAGCTGTTGCCAATTGTGCTCACGCATGATGCACCTGCCCCCCCCACCCCTCCATTTGCCGCAAGGCGCGTTTTCTTGTTTTGTCACGGGCACAGACACAGAAATTGGCAAAACCTTGGTCAGTGCAGCTTTGCTACACACCTTGGCCCAACGCGGCATTCGGGTAGCCGCCATGAAGCCCATCGCGGCGGGCGCGGAGTGGCGAGATGGCGCATGGCATAACGAAGACGCCGATCTGCTGGCCCAGCATGTGTCGGTGCAACTGCCAACCGCCATCACCACGCCCTATTTATTTCAAACCCCTGCCGCCCCCCACATTGCTGCCCAGCTAGAAAACACGGCCATTGACCCAGCGCACATCCTGCGCTGCTACCAACAGGTGCAAGCGCAAGCCGATGCTGTGGTGGTCGAAGGCGTGGGTGGTTTTTGTGTGCCTCTCAATGACTCTTATAGCACTGCCGACCTGGCCCAAGCCTTTGGCTTGCCCGTGGTGTTGGTGGTGGGCTTGCGCTTAGGCTGCATCAGCCATGCTTTGTTGACGGTTGAAGCGATTCGCGCTCGCGGACTCAGCCTCATGGGCTGGGTGGCCAACACCGTCGACGACGGCATGGAACACCGAGACGCCAACATCCAAGCCCTGCAGCAACGCATTGCCTCGCCCTTACTAGGACACATCCCTCGGCTCGGTGTACCCACGGCCGCACAAGCCGCCCAATACCTGGATCGCTCTGCACACGCACCTGACTTGCCCCATGCGTAAGCTGTCAAGACGTGACGCACTTTGTGCCGCGTACGCTGGTTTGAGCAGTTTCACTGCGCGATGTGCGCAAGCCAACCCTGCCCACCCATTTCCCAACAAATCCATCACCCTCATTGCGCCATGGCCTGCGGGTGGGGGCAGTGATGCCTTGATACGTGCGTTTGCTGAAAGTGCCAGCCACGCCCTGGGTGTGCCCGTCGTCATCGACAACAAGCCCGGGGCAGGTGGCACCCTGGGCGCCTCTGCTATGGTCAACGCCAAACCGGACGGCTACACGCTCACCCAATTGCCTCTGGGTGTTTACCGCTTGCCGCACATGCAAAAAATGACCTTTGATCCCATCAAGGACCTCACGCACATCATCTGCCTGACAGGCTACACCTTTGGCATCGTGGCCACAACAGACGCCCCCTTCAGAAGCCTCAAAGAGATGGTGGCCTATGCCAAAGCCAACCCAGGCCATTTGGAATATGGCAGCACGGGCGTTGGCACGACCCCGCATTTGGCGGTCGAAGAGTTTTGCCAAAAGGCGGGCATTGTGCTCAACCACATCCCCTACAAAGGCTCGGCCGAGTTAATGCAAGCCATTTTGGGAGGGCAAATTCGCGTCATGTGTGGCATTCCTGAATTTGCACCTTGGGTCAGAGAAGGCAAATTGCGCCTGCTCGCCACCTTGGGCTTGCAACGCACCAAAGCCTTTCCCGATGTACCCACCGTGAAAGAGTGCGGTTGGGACACCATCTCTGAATCGCCCTTCGGCATTGGAGGGCCCAAAAATATGGATTCCAACGTCGTGGCAGCTCTGCACGATGGTTTCAAACAAAC
>CAJBHE010000183.1 GCA_903952885.1 uncultured Burkholderiales bacterium | reverse complement strand
GGTTGAGGTAGAAGCATCTAGCCCGGCCTTACTGAAAATGTCTTTCACTTCGGGTTGGCGCAATATGGCGGCCATCTCAGTGTTCAAACGTGTCACAACTGCTGCTGGCGTCCTGCTGGGTACAAAGAAGGCATACCAAAGATCAACGTCAATACGCTTGACCCCCACCTCATCAAAGGTAGGTACATCAGGCGCTACAGGGTGACGCTTAGGACTACCCACAGCCAACGCATTCAAGCGACCACTCTTCACAAAACCCTGTGCGATGTGAACGGGTAAAAAACCAACATTGAGTTCCCCACCTAACAAATCTTGTGTGTAGCCAGCCGTACCGCGGTAAGGCACGTGTAGCATGAAGGTATTGGACTCCAGCTTGAACAACTCCATCGCCATGTGATGTGGCGTACCCACACCAGGCGAGCCAAAGCTAATTGCGCCAGGCTTGGCCTTAGCATCTTTAATCAAGTCAGCCAATGACTTAATGCCCGTTTTCGGATTGGCAACTAACATCAGCGATCCATAAGCAGCCATGGAGACAGGGGTGAAATCTTTGACGGGATCAAAGTTCACACTTTTATATAACTGAGATGCAATCAACATCGTGTTAGCGCCCATCAAGAGCGTGTAGCCATCGGGATTAGATTTAGCAACCGACTCAGCACCAATGTTGCCACTCGCACCTGGCTGGTTTTGCACCACCACGGGCTGCCCCAATCGCTCACTCAAACGCGGAGCTACCACGCGCGCAATCGTATCCATGCCCGTGCCAGGCGTAAAAGGCACCACGATCTTGATCGCCTGATTAGGGTAGGCGCCTTGTGCAGATGAACCAGAGCTCAATAAGCAGCCCAACGCGGCCAATGCAAGCGCGCTCAGTTGTCGACGATCAACGTATTTCATTCAACGCTCTCCAGTATTTTTGCAGCTCAGGCGGATTTGGTAGCAGGCGGAATTCTGAACAAACGCTCTGCGTTGTCTTGGAAGAAGGCTTTTCGCACCTGCGGTGCCATGTCGAGGTTCTCGAGCATTGCCACTTCTTCTGGCACATATTGGTAAGGGTAGTCCATCGCATACAACACGCGATCTGGCCCCATGAAGTCTTGTGTGAATTTCAGTGCTGCGCCCCACGCCACACCGCTGTTGGTGATGTGGAAGTTCTCACGCAGGTAGTCGCTAGGCTTGCGTTTGGTAGGCATCACACTGGGGTAGCGCTTGGATTTAACGGTCGCAGCATGCATGTAGTCCAAGCGGTAAGCCCAAAACGGCAACGCTTCACCCATGTGGCCCAGAATGATTTGTAGCTTAGGGAAGCAGTCAAACACACCAGAGGTAATAAGTCGCAGCGCGTGCAAACCCGTCTCCACACCAAAGCCATAAATCGCGCCGTCCAAGCCTGCTTCAATGAAGGGCTTAATCATGCTGGCGGGCAAAGCATTGGGGTGCAAATAGATGGGCGTGTCCATGGCCTCGGCCGCTTCAAAAATAGGCCAAAACTTTTGATCAGACAAATATTCGCCTTGGGTGTGTGAGTTGATCACCACCGAATGCATGTTCAACTGGTTGACACCGCGCTGAATTTCTTTGGCAGCGGCTGCAGGATCTTGCGGAGCCACAGCAATCATGCCGACCAAACGGTCTGGGTGGCGACGCATGGCGTCGGCCAAGATGTCGTTGGCCACAGGCGCAAAGGACACCGCTGTGTCTTTGTCCATGATCTGCACACCGGGTGATGTGAGTCCGATCACTTGCACGTCCACACCCGCTTCGTCCATGTGCTGCAAGCGCAGCGCATCTAAGTCAGTCAAGCAACGCATGATATGCGTGGCTCGCTCACTGGGGCTGCTCATGTAAAAGCCCATGAGGTGTTTGAAGCCCACATCCACATTGTCTTTGGCCAAGATGCGTTTGTAAATTTCCAGCATTTCGGGGGGAGAAAAAGCCTCTTCTGTGGCGATACGTCGATAGGGTCGCGCAGGCAAAGAGGATGAAGGGGTGCTCATGGATTTCCTTAAATTATTGGCACTCAGGCACTGGCGTTGGCAGAGCCCTTCCATCAAAGAAGGACTGAAGATTATTAAGTGTCAATGCTGCCATAGCTTCACGTGTTTCGACTGTCGCGCTGGCGATATGCGGAGTGAGCACCACATTGGCTAAGCGACGTAATTCTGGGTCAATGATGGGCTCATCCCAGTACACATCCAAAGCTGCGCCTGCAATAGTTTTTGCTTTTAGCGCTTGTAGCAAAGCGGGCTGTTCAACCACCGACCCCCGTGCGATATTGATCACATAGCCTTTGTTGCCAAGCGCCAGTAACACAGAGGCATCGACTAAGTTCTTAGTCGCGTTACCACCTGGAACTGCCACCACTAAATAGTCCACCGCTGCCGCCAACTCAACGGGAGTTTTGTAAAAGTCATAGGGTAAGTCAGCCTTAGCTTGACGCCCCGTGTAGGCAATCCTCATGTCAAATG
>CAJBHE010000182.1 GCA_903952885.1 uncultured Burkholderiales bacterium | reverse complement strand
TGCCTTCATGTTGAGTGCTTGGTTGGCGGGAATGGTCCACGCGGTGGTGGTCCAAATCACTGCGAACGCTTCTTTGTCGAGCTTGGGCAAGCCAAATGCTGCTGCCAACTTTTCGGGCTGGGCGCACAAGAAGGCCACGTCCAAGGTGTCGCTCTTCTTGTCGGCGTATTCAATTTCAAACTCAGCCAAAGATGAGCCGCAGTCAAAGCACCAGTAGACAGGCTTCAACCCACGGTACACAAAGCCGCGCTCCATTACGCGTTTGAACGCGCGCAGTTGGCCTGCTTCGTTGGCGGGGTCCATGGTGCGGTAGGGGCGCTCCCAGTCACCCAATACGCCCAAGCGTTTGAAGTCTTCGCGTTGCTGGTCAATTTGCTCGGTGGCAAAGGCGCGGCTCTTGGCCTGCATGTCGTCGCGGCTGAGTTTGCGGCCGTATAGTTTTTCGATGGCGTTCTCGATGGGCAAACCGTGGCAGTCCCAGCCTGGGATGTATTGCGCGTCAAAGCCGGCCAATTGCTTGGATTTGACGATCATGTCCTTCAGCACTTTGTTCAGCGCGTGGCCGATGTGCAGCTTGCCGTTGGCGTAGGGCGGGCCGTCGTGCAGCACAAACAGCGGTGCTCCTTGGCGAGCGACGCGCAGTTTTTTGTACAAACCTTCTTCATTCCACTTCTGGGCCCATGCGGGTTCGCGTTTGGGCAAGTCACCGCGCATAGGGAACGGGGTGTCCATCATGTTGAGCGTGGCGCGGTAATCAGTGGCTTTGTCGGTCATGGCTATCTCAGGTCGGAGGCATTAAGAGGAGGCTGGCTGCTAAAACCCACAAGCGGGGCAGCAAGCTAAATCAGGCAGATGTGGGGCAGTGTGCAGCAAGAGGGGGCTGCACGCCCCGTCAAATTCGGGCGGCGAGCCAAGCGCGTGCGTCAGCGCAGTCTTGGTGTATCCCTTGCATCAAGGCGTCCAGCCCGTCGTACTTCAGCTCGTCATGTAATTTGTGTAGCAGTTCCACGCGGATGATTTTACCGTAGCCCCCCTCTGCGCCTAGGTTGTCGGGCCAGTCGAGGCAATGGGTTTCCAGCAGCACACGGCCACCGTTCACGTCCGATGCGTCGAGCGATGGGCGGATGCCCAAATTGGCCACTCCCGCCAAGGGCTGGTCGGTCAAACCGTGTACCTGCACCACAAAGATGCCGCTGGCCGCGGGCTTCCAATGCGTGAAGCGCAAATTGAGCGTGCGGCAGTTCAGCTCGCGGCCCAGCTTGCGGCCATGCACCACATGGCCCGAAATGGCATAAGGGCGGCCCAACAGCTGCGCCACTTCTTGCATCGCGCCTCGGCCCATGGCCTCGCGCACGGCAGAGCTGGACACGCGTAAGCCACGCACCTCGTAGCTGTTCATGCGGGCCACATCAAACTTCAGGTCAGCGCTGGCAGCGTCCAGCATGGTGTAGTCGCCCATGCGTTTGGAGCCAAAGCGGAAATCGTCACCCACCAGCACATACTTCACGCCTAAGCCTTTGACCAGCACTTCTTCGATGAAGGCCTGTGGTTGCTGCGCGGCAAAGCTTTGGTTAAACGGCAGCACCACACATTGGTCGATGCCACAAGCGCGCAACTCATTCAACTTGTCGCGCAGGTTGGCGATGCGGGCGGGGGCGAGGTCGGGCTGGTGGTGCAGCTTGGCAAAGAAGTCGCGTGGGTGAGGTTCAAACGTCATCACGCAACTTGGCACGCCACGGTGGCGCGCCTCATTTTTAAGCAGGGCCAGCATGGCTTGGTGGCCACGGTGCACGCCGTCAAAGTTGCCAATCGTCAAAGCGCAAGCCTTGGCCAATTGCGGGTGATGAAAACCTCGGAAAATTTGCATAAATGGTGTGGAACTCGAGTGGCATAAAACCGTCACTCATTCAGGTTATATTGTCAGCGATAGATAGGCATTCCCCAACGGTCGTTTTTTGCAAGCGAATGGAGGTCAGGTTTGAAGGTCTTGAAACTGTCAGCCCAAGGGCTACCGCAGTCATGGATTTCACTAGAACAAGCGGTGATTCATTACGCGGCCGAAGAAGTACGCTGGGAATCTGGCGGCGAAGTGGCAGTGTTTCACGGCGGTACCAACGCCATCACAGGACAGCAGTCCATCATCACGGTCAACAGCATCATCGGCACAAAAGGCGTGCCCAACATCAACCCGTTTGATTTGAAATCTGGCCTGACCAACGACAAACTTTTCAGCCGCGATCGCAATGTTTGCGCATACTGCGGCAACCATTTTCACGAATCAGAACTCACCCGTGAACACATCCGCCCTGTGGGCCAAGGCGGCCCCAATGTGTGGATGAATGTGGTGACGGCGTGCAAATCGTGCAACCACCGCAAGGGCAACCGCACGCCTGAGCAAGCGCGTATGCCGCTTTTATACACACCTTATGAGCCGTCGTTGTGGGAAGACTTCATCTTGCGCAACCGCCGTATCTTGGCGGATCAGATGGAGTTTTTAATGGCGCATGTGCCTAAGAGTTCTCGGCTTTTGGCTTAGATTTTTTCGTGCGCTCCGGCGAGTTGGCTGTTGCTTCGCTGAGAGGTGCATGGCCAGCTTCCTCATGCTGGGGTACCAGAAATCGTCAGCTGGCCATACCCCTCTAAGCTGCGAGTTTCTTCACTCTGGCTGCTTACTTCGCCAATAGTTCTTCTACTGCTTTCGGATAAATCAAATGCTCCTGCGTCAGCACCCGCGCAGCCAGTGTGTCTGCGGTGTCGTCAGGCAGCACGGGCACTATCGCCTGCGCGAGGATGGGGCCATGGTCTAGCTCGGCGGTCACGCGGTGCACGGTGGCTCCGGCAAATTTGCAGCCTGCTTCGATGGCGCGCGCGTGGGTGTTGAGGCCTGTGAAGGCGGGCAGCAGGGAGGGGTGGATGTTGATGAGTCGGCCCTCGTAGTGCGCCACGAAGCCTGGGGTGAGGATTCGCATGAAGCCTGCCAGCACCACGAGGTGGGGCTTGTGTTGGTCGATCTCGGCCATCAACGCTGCGTCAAAGGCTTCGCGGGGGCTAGGCTGATCGGCAAAGGCTTTGTGGTCTACCACCGCAGTGGCGATGCCGTGTTGTTTTGCAAGTGCCAAGCCTTCGGCGTCGGCTTTGTTGCTGATGACGGCGCTCACACGGGCGTTGAGGCGTTTGGCCCAGTGGTGTTCCTCTGCGGTGCGAATGATGGCGGCCATGTTGGAGCCGCTGCCAGAAATCAGGAGGACGATGTTTTTCATTGACGAGAATTATCGCGGCGCAGGCAACGCCGCTGCATACAAGGCTAAGTTAAGGCTCAGTTGATCTTGGCGAAGCGTACTTGCATCACGCCGTCAATCAGCACCTGTTCATTGAACATGGCTGCAGGGCGCACCCACAGGCCATGCGCGCCGTAGAGTGCGCGGTAGAGGGTCATGGGTTCTAGTGTTTCGCTGTGGCGTGCTGTACCAATCACCTCGTATTGGCCGCCTTTGTAGTGGCGGTAGAGGCCGATGGGAGTTTCAATCAGTGGGGGAAGGTCTTGGTCGTTCATAGGGTGGGACAATACACCCTATGCATCCAAAAGCCCTTGTTGAAGCTTGTACTGAGCTCGTTCGCCTCACTTTGAAGTTTGACCACCCTGCCGATGCGGTGGTGTCTAAGTTTTTCCGTGATTACCGTAAAACCTATGCCTTCGGCCCGCGCGAGCGTGCGGCCTTGGCCGAAACGACCTACAACGTGTTGCGCAACAAACTGCGCTTCGACCACTTTGCACCGTCGGGCTCTGGCCCCAAAGAGCGCCGCCTTGCCATTTTGGGCTTTGCCCAGCACCTAAAAGAACACGCGGCGCCTCAAGCTGCTTCGACTCAGCCTAAGCGCCACCAACAACCTGGCAGCCAAGCCCTCGACTTTTTGATCAGCGCTTTGAACAAACAAGAAGCCGCTTGGCTCGAGGCCTGCGAAGCCGTGAGCCCAGCTGACCTGATGGAGCGCCATCGCCACAACATGCCCGAGTGGCTGGTGGAGCCGCTCAAAGCCCAAGTGGGCGAGGGCTTTTGGCCTTTGGTCGAACGCCTGAATGGCGGCGCACCGCTGGACTTGCGCGTGAACACCTTCACCGACAAACGCGCCGATGTGCAACACGAGTTGAAGCTCGCGGGCATCAATGCGGTGGACACACCGTTCTCGCCTTGGGGTTTGCGCATTGACGGCAAGCCTGCGTTGTCGGGTCTGGACGCGTTTTCTCGTGGCGCGATTGAAGTGCAAGACGAGGGTTCGCAGTTGTTGGCTCTGTTGCTCGACGCCAAGCGCGGCGAAATGGTGGTCGACTTTTGCGCAGGCGCAGGCGGTAAAACGCTCGCCATCGGCGCGTCCATGCGCAGCACCGGCCGCTTGTATGCGTTTGACACCTCGGGCCATCGCTTGGAATCGCTCAAGCCGCGTTTGGCACGCAGCAAGTTGTCCAACGTTCACCCATCAGCCATTGCGCACGAACGTGACGAGCGCGTGAAGCGACTGAGCGGCAAGATTGACCGCGTGTTGGTCGATGCGCCTTGCTCGGGCCTAGGCACTTTGCGCCGTAACCCCGACCTCAAGTGGCGTCAGTCACCCAAGGCTGTGCAAGAGCTGACTGAAAAGCAGACCTCCATCTTGGCCAGCGCCGCGCGCTTGGTGAAGTCGGGTGGCCGCCTGGTGTACGCCACGTGTAGCTTGTTGCCCGAAGAGAACGAAGCCATTGCCCAAGCTTTCAGCGCTGCGCACCCTAATTTTGAGCCGTTGTCAGCAGCCGACACGTTGACGGAGTTGAAAGTAGCCAATGCAGCATCTTTGTGTACGACAGACGGCTTGTATTTGCGCCTTTGGCCCCACATACATGCGACAGACGGCTTCTTTGCTGCAGTTTGGGTAGCCAAATAGGGCCCAAAACTTTAAAATAAGCGATCAAACGATCGAATTGAAAGAAATACATGTTGTTACCCAATTGGGCTTGGCTTGACGCCACGTTGAACTGGCTGAGCTACGGCCTGCTGGATTTTTCTGGTTGGCAAGTCTTTCTTGTCACCATGGTGCTTACCCACATCACCATTGCCAGCGTGACCATTTATTTGCACCGTCACTCGGCACACCGTGCGCTGGACTTGCATCCGATTGCATCGCATTTCTTTCGTTTCTGGTTGTGGCTCACCACTTCTCAAGTGACTAAGGAGTGGACATCGATTCACCGCAAGCACCACGCCAAGTGCGAGCAGGCGGATGATCCACACAGCCCACACGTGCACGGCATTAAAACCGTGTTGTTCACGGGTGCTGAGTTGTACGCCAAAGAAGCGAAAAACCCAGAGACACTAGAACGCTTTGGTCACGGTACGCCCAACGACTGGATTGAGCGTCACCTCTACACCCCTCGTTCGGTGTGGGGCGTGGTCTTGATGCTCACCATCGATTTGACGCTTTTCGGCGCTTTGGGTCTGACCGTTTGGGCTGTGCAGATGATGTGGATTCCGATCATGGCTGCGGGCATCATCAACGGTGCAGCGCACTTCTGGGGTTATCGCAATTTTGAGGCGCCAGACGCCAGCGCCAATATTTCGCCTTGGGGCATCCTGATTGGTGGTGAAGAGTTGCACAACAACCACCACACCTATCCCACATCGGCCAAGTTGTCGGTCAAGCCTTACGAGTTTGATTTGGGCTGGCTCTACATCCGCATTTTGGAAACCTGTGGTTTGGCCAAAGTCAAAAAGTCTGTACCTAAGTTAGCTTTTGGCGACATCAAGCCCGTGGCCGACGAAAAGACCTTGGAGGCCGTCATCGCCAACCGTTACGAAGTGATGGCCAATTACGCCCGTCAGCTGCGGTTGGCCATGACCCAAGAGCTGGCTAAGCTGCCCACTTTGCCCTCTGACTCTGTGTTGGCTGCGGCTAAGCGATGGATGCACCGAGACGCCGAGAAAGTGCCTGCTGCCGTTTTGGCTCAACTGGCCGCTGCGCGTGCTGCTTTGCCTGACGTGGACACCATGGTTAAGATGCGTGAAGAGTTGCGCCAGTTGTGGCTCAACACCCACCTCAACCGTGCCCAACTCGCATTAGACCTGCAAGCTTGGTGTAAACGCGCTGAAGCCAGCGGCATTGCTGCCTTGCAAGAGTTCTCGATGCAAATGCGGGCTGCACGCGTGTAAACGCCTGTGCACTCAATACAAAGGCACCTTTGGGTGCCTTTTCTTTTTCCTGCACACGGGCAACAAAAAACCCGCCATCAAAAGATGAGCGGGTCCATTGTTGAGGTTCAGCCTGAATTACTTCAGCTTGGTTTCCTTGTATTCAACGTGCTTGCGAGCTTTGGGATCAAATTTCATGATCAACATTTTCTCGGGCATTGTTTTCTTGTTTTTGCT
>CAJBHE010000181.1 GCA_903952885.1 uncultured Burkholderiales bacterium | reverse complement strand
TTTCTACTGACAAGTTCCACGCGCGCGGTCCTGTGGGCATTGAGGGTCTGACTTCGCTCAAATACGTCGTTTTGGGACAAGGCGAGATTCGAATTTAGATTCCAAGGGCGTCATCCCAACGCCCTAGAATTGCCCTCCACATACAAGGACACCATGGTTCCCCACCTCATCACGGCCCTCAAGGGCCCCATCAACGAGCTTGAGCAACGCATCCTCGATTCCATGCCCGCCATTGAGCGCTGGTTTCGCTTGGAGTGGATGGAGCACACGCCGCCGTTCTACAGCTCGGTGGACATTCGCAACGCAGGGTTCAAGCTCGCACCCGTCGACACCAACCTATACCCAGGGGGCTGGAACAACCTCACGCCCGAGATGCTGCCATTGGCTGTGCAAGCTGCCATGGCCGCGATCGAGAAGATTTGCCCCGAAGCGCGCAACCTCTTGTTGATCCCCGAAAATCACACGCGCAATATGTTTTATTTGTCGAACGTGGCGCAGTTGCAACGCATCTTTCACATGGCGGGTTTGAATGTGCGCGTGGGCTCCATCAACCCCGAGATCAAAGAAAACACCACCATCGACTTGCCTAACGGCGATACCGTAACGCTTGAGCCTGTGATTCGCGGCAAGCACCGTTTGGGCCTCAAAGACTTTGACCCCTGTACGATTTTGCTCAACAACGATTTGAGCGCCGGCATACCCGGCATCTTGGAAGATTTGCACGAACAGCATTTGTTGCCGCCCTTGCACGCGGGATGGAGCGTGCGTCGTAAGACCAAACACTTCGAGTGCTACGAAGAAGTGTCCAAGCGTTTTGGCAAGTTGTTAGGCATCGACCCGTGGCTGATCAACCCCATGTTCAACCAATGCGGTGAAGTGAATTTTGCCGAGGGTACGGGCATGGAATGTTTGCAGACCAACGTAGATGCCTTGCTGACGAAGATCAAGCGCAAATACAAAGAGTACGGCATCAGCGAAAAACCATTTGTCGTGGTGAAGGCGGACAACGGCACTTATGGCATGGGCATCATGACCGTGCGTGATGTGAAAGACCTTGACGTGGTCAATCGCAAGACGCGCAACAAAATGAGTGTGATCAAAGATGGTCAAGAGGTCAATCAGGTCATCATCCAAGAGGGCGTGATCACGCATGAGCAATTGAATGATGCCGTAGCTGAGCCTGTGGTTTACATGATGGACCGCTATGTGGTGGGCGGGTTCTACCGCGTGCACGCCGACCGCGGCATTGACGAAAATTTGAATGCGCCCGGCGCAAGCTTTGTCCCCTTGGCGTTTGAGCAAAGCGCGCACACGCCACAACCCGGTATGAAACCCGGTGCAAGCACACCCAACCGCTTTTACATGTATGGCGTCATTGGACGCTTAGCCATGTTGGCTGCGAGTTATGAGCTTGAAGCGACCGACCCTGAAGCAGAGAATTACGACTGAGGTAAATGATGGAACAGCAAAAGAAATCGACGTTAACGGCGCTCACCCTTGGCGCAATTGGCGTCGTGTATGGCGACATTGGCACATCTCCCTTGTACGCCTTTAAAGAGGTGTTTGCCAGTGGCCATGTGCCCATCAACGAAGTTAATATTTTGGGTGTTTTGTCCATGTTTATTTGGACATTGACGATCATCGTTTCATTGAAGTATGTGGCGCTCATCATGCGGGCTGATAACCAAGGCGAGGGTGGCTTGATGTCCCTGTTGGCTTTGGCCTCTCAGGGAGTCAAAGACTCACCGCGTGCGCATTCCGTACTTTTGATTGCAGGCGTATTTGGTGTCGCCCTTTTTTTTGGCGACGGCGTGATCACACCAGCCATTTCCGTGCTTTCTGCGGTTGAGGGCTTAGAAATTGTCACGCCAGAAGCCAAGCCTTATGTGGTTCCAATTTCTTTGTCTGTTTTGGCCATTTTGTTCTTAATCCAACGGCGCGGCACGGATGACATTGGCAAGTTGTTTGGTCCTGTGATGGTGTTGTGGTTTATGGCGATTGGCTATTTCGGTTTGATGGAGGTGGTTGAAAATCCATCTGTATTGGCCGCAGTCAATCCAATGCATGCGATCCGATTTGCATTAGAAAACTATGGCTTGGCATTCATCACGCTAGGCGCGGTATTTTTGTGTGTAACTGGGGCGGAAGCCTTGTACGCCGACATGGGTCATTTTGGTAAAAAACCAATCCAGTTGGCGTGGTTTTACATGATCATGCCTAGCTTGATGCTGAATTATCTTGGACAGGGCGCGTTGGTCTTAGCTGATCCCGAAACAGCCAGCAATCCGTTTTTCATGATGATGCCTGACTGGGCCTTATTCCCTATGGTGATATTGGCGACGGCTGCCACGGTGATCGCGTCACAGGCTTTGATTTCGGGGGCCTATTCGGCCGCGAAGCAGACCATTCAACTTGGCTTTTTGCCACGGATGAGCATATTGCACACCTCTATCCAAGAGACAGGGCAGATCTATATTCCCGCAGTGAATTGGACCTTGTTCGCTGGCGTTGTGCTGTCAGTGACTTTGTTTGGTTCTTCTGGTGCTTTGGCTGCGGCTTACGGCATTTCTGTGAGTTTGCTGATGGTCATCACCACTTTGATGACCTACTTTGTGATTCGTCACAGCTGGAAATATCCTTTGTGGATTTGCATTCCTGCTACGCTTGTTTTTTTAACGGTGGATGTGAGTTTCTTTGTATCAAACTCTTTGAAATTTTTCCAAGGCGGCTGGTTTCCCATTGTTATGGCTCTGGGCTTATTTGCGATGTTGGCTACTTGGAAAGAAGGACGACGCTTGCTGCGACAAGCAGTGCGTAGCCACGGCATGGATTTGGCTATGTTCTTGGAATCAGTATTTGCTCACCCTCCCGCTCGTGTCGAGGGCACAGCCGTGTTTTTGACGGCAGAGTCTGACACTGTACCTAACGCGATTTTGCATAACTTGAAACACAACAAAGTGCTGCATGCGCAGAATTTGTTTGTTACCGTTCGAAGCCATGAAGTGCCTTGGATTGATGTTGCAGAGCGCATGGATGTTCAGCCATTGGGGAATAGCTGCTGGAAGGTTTTCTTGCATTACGGCTTTATGGACAATCCCGACGTGCCAAGTGGATTGGCCTCGTTGTCAGGCCATGGCTGCGAAATTGACCCCATGACCACCAGCTACTTTTTGTCGCGCGACCGCGTGGTGCCAACTGTGGGGAGCGGCATGGCTCCCTGGCGTGAAAAGCTGTTTGCACAAATGCACCTCAACGCCAGCTCTGCTGCCGACTTCTTGAACTTGCCCAGCAACTCAGTGGTAGAGCTGGGCAGCAAAATCGAAATCTAAACCTGATGCACATTCTTTTCGTCGCAGATTCGCTGCCGTCCTTCAAGATTTACAAGGACACCACGTTTGCGATGATGCGTGAGGCTCAGCGCCGCGGCCACCAAGTGTTGGCCTGCGAGCCGCAAGACATCGTGTGGCAAAGCGGCCAGCAGGTGTCTGCACGCGTGCAGCAGGTGCGTCTGACGGGTAATGCTGAGGATTGGTTTGAAGTGCAAAGCGTGGACGAACATTACGCGCTCAAAAGTGCCGACGCCATCGTCATGCGCAAAGACCCTCCCTTTGACAGCGAGTACTTTTACGCCACGCACTTGCTAGAGCAAGCCGAGCGCGAAGGCGCGAAGGTGTTCAACAAGCCAGCGGCTTTACGTGACCATCCCGAGAAGTTGGCCATTTTGGAATTTGCGCAGTTCATCAGCCCTACGCTGGTGACACGCAGTGCCGATGCCATTCGCGCTTTTCATGCGCAGCACCGCGACATCATCTTGAAACCGCTTGATGGCATGGGCGGCATGGGCATCTTTCGCGTGAGGGACGATGCACTGAACCTGGGCGCGATCACCGAAACCCTCAACCGTGATGGTGCACAAACCGTGATGGTGCAGAAGTTCATCCCCGCGATCGACAAGGGTGACAAGCGCGTGCTCGTCATCGGTGGCAAGGTCGTGCCCTATTGCTTGGCTCGCATTCCTCAAGGTGGTGAGGTGCGCGGCAACTTGGCGGCAGGCGGCAAAGGTGTGGCGCAAGCTATTTCAGCACGTGACCAAGAAATTGCTGAAGCCCTAGCGCCTATCCTTGCCAAGCGCGGCTTGTTGTTGGTGGGCTTGGACGTCATTGGTGACTGTCTGACCGAGGTGAACGTCACCAGCCCCACCTGCTTTCAAGAAATCTTTGACCAAACAGGTTTCGATGTGGCCGCGATGTTCATCGACGCGCTAGAGGCTGCTAACGCTTAAACGTGCAGCTCGCCCCCTACAAATACTTTTAACTCCCCTGGCGCGAAAGGCGTCCACAATTCATTGGTGGTAAGTGGGGCTGTGACCACCACCGCCACACGGTCATCAGGCGTAGCGTAATCCGCAAAGTTAATACTCAGCGCTTGGTCACTCAGCGTGGCTGTGGCAAAGGGATGCCTGCGTTCGATGTACCAAAGACTGGTGGAGGCGTGCGCCCATAGGGCTTGTCCATTTGAGAGTAAAAAGTTGAGTGTGCCGTGTTTGGAAATTTGCGGAACCAACTCTTTCAGTGTCAGTGTGAGTTCTGCAACCGTAGGCATGTCTGCATGTGATTTGGACAGCTCTTGCATCAGCCAACAAAACGCTTGCTCGCTGTCGGTGTGTCCCACGGGCTTGAAGCTACCGTGTAATCGCGGCGTGTAGTTCTCTAGGTTGCCGTTGTGCGCAAATACCCAATAACGGCCCCACAGCTCACGCACAAAGGGGTGGCAGTTCTCGAGCGACACCACACCTTGCGTGGCTTTGCGAATGTGCGAAATGACATTGCGACTTTTGATGGGGTATTTGCGAATCAGTTCGGCCACGGGCGATGTGCTGGCTGGCAAGTGGTCGATGAAGTGGCGCAAACCTCGGTCATGCTCCGAGCCTTCAAAAAATGCAATGCCCCAGCCATCCGCATGGTGGTCTGTTACCCCAGCACGTTGCGCAAAGCCACTGAAACTGAAAGTGGCATCCGTGGGGTTTTTACAGTTGAGTCCGAGTAGCTGGCACATGTTTTGAAGTGTATCGAAGCGGACAGGGCACAATTGTGAAAATCTTATGTACGAATTCCCACCCACGCCTGAAGCCGCGAAGCTGCGTTTAGATCACGTCAGACCTAAAGACTATGCGCACACGCGCAATGCTTTGGATGGTGCGGTCACACATTTGTCCCCCTACCTCACGCATGGCTTTTTGAGCGTGCCTGATGTGGCAAGTGCCATGTATCACCAGTATCGCGTCGGTGTGCAACACAAGCTGATTTACGAGCTGGGGTGGCGCGAATACTTTCAGCACATGCACCACCATTTGGGCCTGGGTATTGCCCACTCTTTGCACGAAGGTGTGTTGCCTGACTCGGACTACAGCCTCGAGTTGCCCATAGATGTGCGCCATGCCTGTACCCGCGTGCCAGTGATCGACAACGCCATCCGCATGCTCTACACCACGGGCTATTTGCACAACCATGCTCGCTTATGGTTGGCCAGCTACATCGTGCATTTGCGCAAAGTGCACTGGCGTGTGGCAGCAGATTGGATGTACAGCCATTTGTTAGACGGTGATTTGGCCAGTAACTACCTAGGCTGGCAGTGGGTTTCCGCCACAGGCAGTAGCAAGCCGTATTTGTTCAATGCCGAGGCTATAGAAAAATTTGCACCAGATGTTTGGCACAGTCGAGGCACGTCGGTGGATGTGAGTTACGAGTTGATGGAAATCCTGGCAGCCAGTCAGGCCACGGTAGCGCAAGTGCACAACATTGAATTAGCATGGGATGAGCCATCGGTGTTTTCTGAGCCTCCTGCTGACTTAGGTTTTGTAAAACCTGCAGCGAATGAAGTGGTGGGCAGGCATGTGTGGCTGATGCATCCATGGGTCCTTGCTGACTTGCCAACAGATTTACCAGAGGATGTGGTGTGTGTGGCTGTGGCGTTTGCAGAGCACACTCAGGCACATCCTTGGAATACTTTGCGTTGGAACTTTGTGGGCGAGCGTATGGCAGCACTCACGCCGCATCGCTGGTTTGGATCGACTGAAGAAGTTATGCATGCATTGGCTGGTGCGCAGGGTGTGCAAACCGTGGCACATTTGTGTTTGCCTGATTTATCTCAGAGCCATGTGCAACTGCGCCCGGCACCTCGCTTGTTCCGTTACATCGACAGGCCCATGGACTCGTTCAGCAAGTGGTGGGTGCAAGTGAATAAAAATGTGCGCCATTTGCAGCAGCTGGTGTATCCGTTGCCGGCCCGAACACCTGAGCTATAAACGCGATTGAACGCGTCCTATTCGCCGGGTGCTGGGTGCACCTTGGTGATGAAGTACTCAGTTTCACCAAAGCAAGTGGGCAAGCCTTTGTGCTGTTCGTATTCGATAACCACTTTTTGACCGATGTGCTTGTTGATTTGTTCGGCCACCGCGTCGTCACGCACGGTGAAGGCAAACTTCTCAGGCACTGCGGGTAAGGTGGCGAGTGCACGAATTTGCTCGCCTTCCCACGTTTTGCAGACCCAACCTTTGTAGGAGAGCTTTTGAACAAAGCCAACGCTCTCGCCTTTGGAGTAAGTGAAGTGATACGCGAATGCCAAATACAAGCCCAGGCCGATGACCACGGTCAACACCAAGCCGATGACGGTGCGCAGTGCAAAGCGAATCAGCGTGCTGATGAAGTTGGTGGTCATGGGTGTGCTTTCAAAAGAAGTTCAATGAGGTGAATCATAGTGGCCCTGAAAAACAAAAACGGCTTCCGAAGAAGCCGCTTTGTTGCCAGTCACTGCCAACGATAGCAGAGGTGCGAGTTTTGATTAAACCGTTCCTGCTTTCACCTTCAAGCGCCATGCGTGCAGCAGAGGCTCGGTGTAGCCACTAGGCTGCTCTTTGCCTTTGAACACCAAGTCGAGAGCGGCTTGGTACGCAGGAGCTTTGGCAAAGCGGCCAGCCATCTTTTGATACAACTTGTCGCCCGCGTTTTGCTTGTCCACCACCGAAGCCATGCGCTTGAATGTCGCTTTGACTTCAGCAGGCGTCACCACACCGTGGTGCAACCAGTTGGCAATGTGTTGGCTAGAGATGCGCAGGGTTGCGCGGTCTTCCATCAAGCCTACGTTGTGGATGTCTGGCACTTTCGAACAGCCCACGCCTTGGTCAATCCAGCGCACCACGTAGCCTAAGATGCCTTGCACGTTGTTGTCCAACTCTTGCTGCTTTTCCGTAGGTTTCCAATTGGGCTTGGCGGTGACGGGCACTTGCAGCAAGTCGTTCAATAAGCTGTCACGGACCTTGTTGTAGTCGATCTTTTCCAACTCTTTTTGAACGTCGGTCACTTTGACTTGGTGGTAGTGCATGGCGTGCAATACGGCGGCGGTGGGGCTAGGAACCCAGGCCGTATTTGCACCCGCTTTGGGGTGTCCAATTTTTTGCTTCAACATCTCAGCCATGAGGTCGGGCATGGCCCACATGCCTTTGCCGATTTGTGCCTTGCCGCGCAAGCCGCATGACAAGCCTGCCAACACGTTGTTCTTTTCATAGGCTTGAATCCATGCGCTGGTCTTCATATCGCCTTTGCGCAACATAGGACCTGCTTGCATGGCGGTGTGCATTTCGTCTCCGGTGCGGTCTAAGAAGCCGGTGTTGATGAATGCCACGCGGCTGGATGCTGCGGCGATACACGCTTTCAAGTTGGCACTGGTGCGGCGCTCTTCGTCCATGATGCCCAGCTTGACGGTGCTGTCTTTGAGACCCAAGACTTTTTCAACGCGACCAAACAACTCGCAAGCAAATGCCACTTCGGTGGGGCCGTGCATTTTGGGTTTGACGATGTAGACCGAACCCGTGCGTGAGTTGCGAATGCCTTTTTTGCCGTGGCCTTGCAAGTCGTGCAAAGCAATCGTCGTAGTGACCACGGCATCCAAGATGCCTTCTGGAATCTCGTGCGACGCACCGTCTTTGCCTTTGTAAAGAATGGCGGGGTTGGTCATCAAGTGGCCCACGTTGCGAAGGAAAAGCAATGAACGGCCGTGCAATTTGACGGGTTGGCCGTCTTTGCCTTTGTACTCGCGGTCAGGGTTCAGACCACGTGTGAACGTCTTGCCGTTTTTCTCAACGGATTCAGTCAAGGTGCCTTTGACGATGCCCAACCAGTTGCTGTAGGCAAGCACCTTGTCGTCCGCATCCACCACTGCCACGGAGTCTTCTAAGTCGAGGATGGTGGACAACGCGGCTTCCACAATCAGATCGCTCACACCTGCTGCATCGGTAGCGCCGATGGGGGTGTTGCGGTTGATTTGCAAGTCGAGGTGCAAACCGTTGTGCACAAGCAGCACAGATGATGGCTCCGCCATCTTGCCTTGGTATCCCACAAACTGCGCGGCCTTGGCCAGCTTGGTGGTCTGGCCACCTTTGAGGGTGACGATCAATTCGCCGTTCACCACGGCGTAGCCAGTCGAGTCGACGTGCGAGCCGCTCTTCAAGGGGGCCGTGCGGTCTAGTACGTTGCGTGCATAAGCAATCACTTTGGTGCCACGCTTGGGGTTGTACGCGCCTGCTTTTTCGCAGCCGTTGGCTTCAGAAATGGCATCGGTTCCATACAAGGCGTCATACAAAGAGCCCCAACGTGCGTTGGCAGCGTTCAGTGCGTAACGTGCATTGAGCACCGGCACTACGAGCTGAGGGCCAGCTTGCAAGGCCAATTCAACATCGACGTTTTTGGTCGTGGCTTTGAGCTTGTCAGGTTGTGGCACGAGGTAGCCAATTTTTTCCAGGAATTTGCGGTAGGCCTTCATGTTTTTGATGGGGCCTGGGTTGGCGCTGTGCCAGGTGTCCATCTCGGTTTGCAAGCGATCACGCTCGGCCAATAGGGCGATGTTTTTTGGAGCCAAGTCTTGCACGATGGCGTCAAATCCTTTCCAAAACTTGTCGCTGCTCACACCTGTGTCGGGCAACACTTTGGTCTCGATGAATTTGTACAAGTTGGTGGCAACTTGCAAGCTGTGAACTTGGGTGCGTTTTGTTTTGTCTTGGATCATGGGGCAGTCTCTCTGGGTGAATCAAAAAGTAAAAAACAGGACCAATCTTATTGGATTGCTTAGGGTGCATTGCATTGCTAGCTTTTGGGCTATCTTGACAAATACGGTGCAGAAAGGACGGAGGTGCGTTTTAATTACCAGGCACTAGCAAGTTGCCATGTCGCAGGCCGCGCCAAGTGCTGAGGGTAAGTCCCAAAATCAGCAAGGAGGTGATGGCCAGAAGCAGCGTTGCAGGGTGTTGCAACCATGCGCCGCCAGGCGCGTGTGTCATACGCAGAGTGAGTGAGGTGAAAGCTGCCAAGGGAAAGCTCATGCCCCAATGTGCCATGCTGAATGCCTGGTTGCGAATGGCTGATATTTGGGTGAGTGCCAGCATTAAGAAAAAGACGGCAATGCCCCACATCATCCATGCCGCAGTTACGGGCGTGTCGAGTTGCAGCAGGCTCAAGCCACCGATGGACGGGGGCACGACGGTGATGAACAAACTTGGCGCCAAGCTAGCGGGTATTGGACCCGCTAGCCCCAAGCGAACAAAGAAAAGAGTTTGCAGCACCAGCCATAAAAATAAGCCTACGCCAAACTGCGCGCTCGCCCATGCTTCCAAACCAATGCTCACGCCGCCTAAAGGCGCCAGCACATTGCCCACCACGGGAATAAAAAACACGGGCGTGAAGGTGGCCCATTGAATGCCGCCGCTGTCAGAAGCCTTGAGCCAACGGCTGATGACCCAAACTGTGGCAGCAATCTCTAGGATAGAACCCACGCACCACAAAAATCTCAGCGCCGTGTCGAGCGTGCGGTCTGTGCCCCAAAACAAGTGGATGCCCAAACTTGCCAGCAACAAGATGGAAACGGGTAATGTGGCCATGAACGCATGGCGAACGGGGTGGCGAATGTCTGCTGCTACTGCATTGGGGTGCGCTTGCAAGCGCACGATGCAAGCCAAGCACAACGATACAAACAAGAACAATGCAAAGATAGCCGCTACCAGCCCAAGACCTAGTGCGGCGTCTCCAAACATATCCGTGGCCCTAAGCCAAACTTGTGACAAACCACACCAGCCCAAGACCATGGCAAACCACGCGGGCGTTAGATGTTCTAACTGTGCGACCGCACGTACGATTCGGCTGGGATGATGAGTGGGGGCTTGGATATTCATAGCGCAGATTTTAGGTTGACGCTGCTGGATCTGCCCCGTGCATTGCTCAGTCGGCAAAGTGCTGCAAGATTGGTGTCTGGCATGTCAGGGTAAAGCGTGGTGCAGTCCATGGGAAGTGAAAACAGAAGTCAACAGTGGGAAGTTGATGCCAGTGCAGGAAATATCAGCCGCGCCCTGCAACGCAAACACTTGCCCCTGTGCTTGCGCTTACGGTTTGATTTCCTCAAAGCCCATT
>CAJBHE010000180.1 GCA_903952885.1 uncultured Burkholderiales bacterium | reverse complement strand
CCCAAGAGTTGCCACAAACCAACCTGCCGCGCATCAAGCTGCAAGCGGGTATGTATCAAATCGACACCCAGTTAGCGCAGACCCCAGACCAGCGCAGCGTGGGCCTGATGTTTCGCAAAGAGATGCCGCAGCACGAAGGCATGTTATTTGTGTTTGAGCAGCCCGCCACTCAGTGCTTTTGGATGAAAAACACCTTGCTGCCACTGACCGCCGCCTTTGTGGCCGACGATGGGACCATCGTGAATTTGGTGGACATGAAGCCACAAACCACCGACTCGCACTGTTCAGAAAAGCCCGTGCGCTTTGTGCTGGAAATGAACCAAGGCTGGTTTGCCAAAAAGGGCCTGAAAGCTGGCAACCGCTTGAGTGGCGTGGCATTTAAACCATAAACGGTTGCACCCACCCACAAAAAAGCCGCCTTCCAAGGCGGCTTTTTGATGTTTCAACGAGCATCAAGCCCGCCAAAACAGGCAGTGTTAGGCGAAGTTGCTTTCAGCAAAAGACCAGTTAACCAGTTGGTCTAGGAAAGTCTCAACAAACTTAGGGCGCATGTTGCGGTAGTCGATGTAGTAGGCGTGTTCCCACACGTCCACAGTCAACAAGGCTTTGTCACCAGTGGTCAACGGAGTGCCAGCAGCGCCCATGTTGACGATGTCCACCGAACCGTCGGCCTTTTTAACCAACCATGTCCAGCCTGAACCAAAGTTGCCCACGGCACTTTTGACGAAAGCTTCTTTGAAGGCTGCGTAGCTGCCGAATTTGGCGTTGATGGCTGTGGCCAGTGCACCTGTGGGCTCGCCGCCGCCTTGGGGCTTCATGCAGTTCCAAAAGAAGGTGTGATTCCAGATTTGGGCAGAGTTGTTGTAGATACCACCGCTGGACTTCTTGATGATTTCTTCCAGCGCCATGCCTTCAAACTCGGTACCTTTTTGCAGGTTGTTCAAGTTCACAACATAAGCGTTGTGGTGCTTGCCGTGGTGAAACTCGAGGGTTTCTTGGCTGTAGTGAGGGGCCAATGCGTCAATGGCGTAAGGCAGTGCGGGGAGCGTGTGTTCCATGAAGTCCTCTTATATAAAAAGTGAATTGTAAAAACTAAATGTGACGGTTGGCCGCGACGGTCAAATCAACCACGCCGTCGGCAAGGATTGCTTGCAAGGCTTGGCCTTGCGTCGTATGCGCCACGGATGTAACGGCTTGTCCATCGGCGTTGCTGAGCCAAGCGAAACCTCGTTGTAACACGAGTTTGGGGTCAAGCAGCTCTAGGCGCAATGCGGCGCGGTGCAGACGCTCTCGGGCCGTGGCGGGGGTTTGCTGCACGCCACGGGCTAGGCCGCTGGCAAGTGTGGCCAGCTCGTTGTGGCAGCGCTGGGTGCGAATTTGCACGACTTGGCCCAGGCGCTGCTGCAAGCGCAATAGCTGCATTTTTTCGGTGCTCAAACCTTCGGAAGGACGACCCAAACGGGCTTGAACACGGTCAAGACGCTGCTCTTGGGTGTCGAGTTGGCGGTGCATGATGGTTTGCAGTGCGTTGCCCCACAGTTGCAGGTTTGACAACAACTCAGCTTGCGGCACGGCGCACATTTCGGCGGCAGCGGTGGGCGTGGGCGCGCGCAGGTCAGCGCAGAAGTCGGCAATGGTGAAGTCGGTCTCGTGACCCACGCCGCAGATGATGGGCACGGTGCTGTTGACGATGGCGCGGGCGAGGTTTTCGTCATTGAAGGCCCACAGGTCTTCCATTGAGCCGCCACCGCGCACCAGCAGTATCACGTCGATGTTGGGTTGTTGGCCAAGTTGCTTCAAGGCTTGCACCAAGGTGGGCGGCGCATCTGGCCCTTGCACGAGTGATGGGGCCAGCACCACAGGAATGTGCGGCACACGGCGCTGCAAGGCCGAAGACACGTCATGCAAGGCGGCAGCGCCGAGCGAGGTGACCACACCAATGCCACGTGGCATGGTTTTGACGGGGCGTTTGCGGTCAGCGTCAAACAGGCCTTCGGCTTCGAGCTTGGCTTTGAGTTTCAAAAACTGTTCAAACCAAGCGCCTTGGCCTGCTCGGCGCATGTTTTCCACAACCAGTTGCAGCTCGCCTCGAGGCTCATATACACCCAAACGACCGCGAATTTCGACCAGTTCGCCGTCCACAGGGCGAAAATCGAGCATTTGGGCAGCTCGCTTGAACATTGCGCAACGCAGCTGCCCGCTTTCGTCCTTGAGGCTGAAGTAGCAATGGCCGCTGGCCGCTCGCGTGAAGCCCGAAATCTCTCCCCGAACAGCCACAGGGTTAAAGCGGCTGTCCAAGACATCAGCAACGGCGCGGCAAAGGGCACCAACTGCCCATATACGGGGCATCAAACCTAGCGATTCTTGGGTCGACATCAATGACTCATCCACAAAATATATCCGTATCTCTTTTAAATTAATAAATCAATAAAATCACCAATTTTCGTAGCAAGTCATTGATTTAAAAAGAATTTTTAGCGCTCATTTTTGAGTCAATTTGATGAATTCGCCTATTTAAGCGGCTTTAGATGGGGTGGATCGAAGCTTATCCCCAAAGTTATCCACAGTTCGTGTGGATGAAAGGCTGGGCCATAATTGCTCCACACAAATTCTCTGGAGTGTCGGCTTTGTTCACCATCATACAAGCGGCTGGTTGGCCGATTTGGCCCCTATTGATCTGCTCTGTCGTGGCCTTGGCCTTGGTCATCGAACGCATGATGAGCCTGCGCAGCCATTTGGTGGCACCTGAAGGTTTGCTAGAACAAGCGATCCAAGCCTCATGTGACAATTTGCCATCCGAAGATGCCATGCAGCAGCTGCACGACCACTCGGTCTTGGGGCGCATCTTGGCCTCTGGCTTATACGCCATGAACGCCGAGCCGCTCATCAGCCCTGAAGACTTGCGTTCGAGCATGGAGTCCGCGGGACGCAAGGCCGCCCATGAGCTAGAAAAGTATTTGGTGGCTTTGGCCACCATCGCCTCGGCTGCGCCTTTGCTGGGTTTGTTGGGCACAGTCATCGGCATGATTGAGATTTTTGGCTCGCAAGCCCCAGGAACTAACAACCCTGTGCAGTTGGCACAAGGTATTTCAATGGCGCTCTACAACACCGCGTTTGGCTTGATCATTGCCATTCCCGCACTGATGTTTTGGCGTTACCTGCGTGGCCGCGTGGATGCGTATGTGTTGGGCTTTGAGTTGGATGCCGAGCGCTTTGTGCGGCACTTGCTCGCCATGCGCGCGCGTTTGAAATAACAGGCGCCACACCATGGCCATGAAATTTCATCGCGAGAAGAGCCCCGAGCCCGAGATCAACCTGATTCCTTTCATCGACATTTTGTTGGTGGTGGTGATTTTTTTGATGCTCTCCACCACCTACAGCAAGTTCACAGAAATGCAGCTGAACTTGCCCGTGGCAGATGCTGATGCGCCCAAAGAACACCCACATGAAGTGATTGTGTCCATCAGCAGCGAAGGCCAGTTCAGCGTGAACCGCAATTTGGTCAACACGCGTGATGTGCAAGGCCTGAGCCAAGCGCTGGCGCAAGCCACGCAAAGCATTGACAGCCCCATGGTGATCATCAGCGCGGATGCACAAGCCAGCCACCAGTCGGTGATGATGGTGATGGAAGCTGCACGCCGCAATGGCTTGAACCAGTTGACCTTCGCAGCCCAGTCGCCCAACGGCAAAGCCGACTGAGCCACATGAGCGGCCGACGCCAAACATTGACCCTAATATTGACCCAGGTCTTAACCCAAGCGTGGAATGGTCAAGGCGGCTGGGGCCAAACATTGGCCTTTGTTTTGCTGCCCGTGAGCTGGCTGTTTGAGGTACTGGTGGCAATTCGCCGCGCTCTTTACCAACACGGGTTTTTCAAACAAGAAACGCTACCCGTACCCGTGATCGTGGTGGGCAATGTGATGGTGGGTGGCGTGGGCAAAACGCCGATCACCATGGCCTTGGTAAACCACTTCAAAGCAAAAGGCCTTCGCGTAGGGGTGCTGTCGCGTGGCTATGGCCGCAAAACGAGCAGCACCTTAGCGGTATCGCCTCAAAGCCAATCTCAGAACGTGGGTGATGAGCCTTTGTTGATTGCCCGCAGCTGCCAAGTGCCCGTGTTTGTGGGCAACAGCCGAGTCGATGCAGGCCGTGCGCTGCTTGCCCTGCACCCCGATGTGCAAGTGCTGGTGTGTGACGATGGGCTGCAGCACTGGTCACTGGCGCGCGACCTTGAACTGTGTGTGTTTGACGAGCGCGGCGTGGGCAACGGCCACATGTTGCCAGCTGGGCCATTGCGCGAACCTTGGCCTCGCAAGCCTTGGACGCTCGCCTCGTCGGGCAACGATGTGCCTTGTTGTTTGCTGAAGACGGCTGGCGTGGCAGAACCGCATGAGTTTGCTGTTCAGCGCCGCTTGGCCGACTTTGCCGTGCAAGCCGATGGCACGCAACGCGCCCTCAGCAGTTGGGGCCAAACGCCCGTGCAAGCCTTGGCTGGCATTGTCAAACCCGAACAGTTTTTTGCCATGCTGCGCGAGCAAGGCTTGAACTTGCGCCACACACAAGCGCTGGCTGACCATGCGGATTTATCGCAACTGAACATCAATGCTGCACAAGGTGATGTGCTGTGCACCGAAAAAGACGCCGTCAAGATTTGGGCGCAGCACCCACACGCATGGGCCGTGCCTCTGCAAACCACCTTACCCAACGAACTGCTGGCTGCTATTGATGTGCATCTGGCAGCCGCACAACATGCAAAGTTATCATCACCCCATGGACACCAAACTGCTTGAACTCTTGGTCTGCCCCGTGACCAAAGGCCCACTGGAATTGAAACGCGACACGCAAGAGCTGGTCTCGCGCAGCGCGCGCTTGGCTTATCCCATTCGCGATGGCATTCCTGTGTTGCTAGAAAACGAAGCCCGCCCCCTGAGCGACGCTGAACTGGAAGCGTGAATGGCGTTTTGCGTTCTCATTCCAGCGCGGATGGCCTCGTCGCGCCTGCCTGACAAACCTTTAGCCGACATTGCGGGCTTGCCCATGGTGGTGCGCGTGGCGCAACGCGCCAAGCTCTCTGCTGCTAAGCGTGTGGTGGTGGCCGCTGACGACGCGCGCATTGTGGTTGCCTGCCTAGCCCACGGCGTGGAGGCTGTGCTGACCCGCACCGATCACCCCTCTGGGAGCGACCGCTTGGCCGAGGCCTGTGACTTGCTCAGCTTGCAAGACACCGATGTGGTGGTGAATGTGCAAGGCGACGAGCCCCTGATTGACCCCGCCTCGATTGATGCCGCAGCCTTGCTGCTGCAAACACGCAGCGACTGCAGCATGAGCACCCTCGCCCACGCCATTGACAGCGTGGAAGACTTTGCCAATCCCAATGTGGTGAAAGTGGTGCTGGATGCCCGCAACACCGCGCTGTATTTCAGCCGTGCACCGATTGCTTGGTGGCGTGACGGTGGTATCACTGCCCTTCCCAGCCCTGCTCCCCTGCGTCATGTGGGCTTGTATGGCTACCGTGTGGGCTTTTTGCGAGAGTTCCCCAAGTTGGCGCAAGCGCCGATGGAGTTGACCGAGTCCCTCGAACAACTTCGAGCTTTGTGGCACGGCCACCGCATTGCCGTGCATGTCACCGACCATTCACCTGGCCCCGGTGTGGACACGCCCGAAGATTTGGCCAAGGTCAGAGCACTGTTGAACGAGGCGGCGTCAGGCTTTTGAAGGTAATCGCGTGATATCCTCGCATAAGTAATAAAACGTACATATTTAAGTAGGGACAAGAATGAGACTAATTTTGTTGGGCGCCCCGGGTGCTGGTAAAGGCACACAAGCCACCTTCATTTGCCAAAAGTACGGCATTCCCCAAATCTCCACGGGTGACATGTTGCGTGCGGCTGTGAAAGCAGGCACAACCTTGGGCATCGAAGCCAAAAAAGTGATGGACGCTGGCGGATTGGTCAGTGACGATCTGATCATCAACTTGGTCAAAGAGCGAATCACTGAGTCTGATTGCGCCTATGGGTTCTTGTTTGACGGTTTCCCACGCACCATTCCTCAAGCCGATGCCATGAAGGCCGCCGGCGTGAAGCTGGACTACGTTTTGGAAATCGACGTGCCGTTTGACGCCATCATCGAGCGCATGAGCGGCCGCCGCTCACACCCCGCTTCTGGCCGTACGTACCACGTCAAGTTCAACCCACCCAAGGTGGAAGGCAAAGACGACGAAACCGGCGAACCCTTGGTGCAACGTGCCGATGACCAAGAAGAAACCGTCAAGAAGCGCTTGGACGTGTACAGCGCCCAAACTCGGCCACTGGTGGACTACTACTCTGGCTGGGCCAAGGCCGACGCCATGACTGCACCCAAGTACCGCGCCATCAGCGGCACGGGCTCCGTGGAAGAAATCAAAGAACGCGCGTTCCAAGCCCTCTCGGCTTAAACCGCTTCGTGCTTTTTTCTCGCCATGAAAAGCCGCTCTGGTGAGCGGCTTTTTTGTTGGTCTTGCATTATTAGCTTTGAATTTATCAAGCCGGCTGCGCCATCAAATGCAACAGCAAAGCCACCCGAGCTTGCACCGCCGTCAATGAGCCCGCATGCGGCAACACATCTGCCTCGCGCGATTGCACACCACCATGTGCACAGCGCGATGCACGCAACACATAGGCACCCTGCTTTTGCGCGTCCAGCAACGCAGCCTCTAACGCGTGATGCAAAGTGCCGTTGCCAGTGCCCGCCACCACCCAGCCCTGTGGGGCGTCGTGCGCGATCAAGGTGCGCACATGGCGGCCATCAGCGCCTGCGTGGTTAAACACAAGCTCAACACGCGGCCATTGCTGACAGGCCAACACCTTCGCCACACTGGGCACATGCAGATGCGCGGGATGCATGACCTTGTCTTGCGAAGTGAACGGGTTGCGTTGGTGGCTGTGGCTTTTTTGCACGGCATGGCCAGCATGCACTTGGCTCGCACACACCACCCCCACGCCTTTAGTGTCTGCCCGTTGCACCCAAGCCAAAGCGTCTTTGAGATTGCCGGGCCCATCGCTGTCAGGCGCATTGGCAGGCAGCATGGCGCAAGTCAGGGCCACAGGCTTGGTGAGCTGCAACACCGTTTGCAAAAAGTAAGCTGTTTCTTCGAGTGTGTCCGTGCCGTGGGTGATGACCACGCCTTGCACATCCTCTTGCGCCACCCAATGTGCCACTCTGGCCAACAAGCTTTGCCAGATGGCAAATGACATGTCCTTGCTGTCGATTTGGGCCACTTGTTCGGTCAGCAGTTCTAAGCCATCAACAGCCACGCCGTGCAGCAAAACAGCCACGCCCACCTGGCCAGCGGTGTAGTTTTGAGGCTTGGATGCATCGCCAGCGAGCCCAGCAATCGTGCCGCCTGTGGCTAAAACAACGATTTTTTTAGTTTTATTTGCATTCATGGCTTGCCAAACTTAAAAAGCTGGTTAAAAATACAGTTACTGGATATGCAAACAGTTGCAATCTCAACAATCACATTGTGCAGGAGTCAGACCGATGATTGAAATGCCAAAACTCACCGCCCGTCAGCAGCAGATTCTGGAACTCATCCAGTCTGCCATTGCCAACACCGGTTCACCGCCTACCCGAGCAGAAATTGCCGCAGAGCTTGGCTTCAAGTCGGCCAACGCCGCCGAGGAACACCTACAAGCCTTGGCGCGCAAAGGTGCGATCGAGTTGGTCAGCGGCACATCCCGCGGCATTCGTCTCAAAGGCGGCAACCCACGTGCCGCACAAGAAGGTATGTTCAGTGCCTCACTATCAGGCTTTTCTTTGCCCTTGGTGGGCCGTGTGGCTGCGGGCACGCCCATCTTGGCGCAAGAGCATGTGGACCAAACTTATTTTGTAGAAAGCAGCTTGTTCCAACGCAAGCCCGACTACTTGCTGCGTGTGCGCGGCATGTCCATGCGCGATGCCGGCATCATGGACGGCGACTTGTTGGCCGTGCAATCCACCCGCGACGCCAAAAACGGCCAAATCGTGGTGGCCCGCTTGGGCGAAGACGTGACCGTCAAACGCTTTCGCAAAACTGCTAGCCACATTGAGTTGCTCGCCGAAAACCCCGACTTCAAAACGATTGTGGTCGAGCCGGGTGAGCCCTTTGAAATTGAGGGTTTGGCTGTCGGCCTGATCCGTAACACCATGATGATGTAAAGAAAGCAACGACCATGAGCCTCGCACTTTTTGGCGCTTACCGCCTCTTAAATCCTCTTCAAAACGTAGCCCGCAGCTTCATGCCCGCCCAGGCCTTGCAAAGCACACGACGTCACTTGCCCTTACGCGTTGCCCGCGTGATGGAAGCGCAACACCACCGCAGCCATGCAGGCCGCATGGTCATCTCAGGCCGCATGGCTGATGTGTGCGCCGAACTCGACCGTCTGGCCGAGCTTGAGAACCGTCACTGAGCGTCGTTTCACAAGGCACAATTGGGGGATGAATATTGTCATCCTCGACGACTACCAAGATGTCGTACGCAAACTCAATTGCGCCTCCAAATTAGAAGCTTTTCCCGCCAAGGTTTACACCAACACCATCAAAGGTGTTGGGCAGTTGTCCGTCAGGCTCAAAGATGCTGAAGTGCTGGTGCTGATTCGCGAGCGCACGCAACTCACACGTCAATTGCTGGAAAAACTGCCCAAGCTAAAACTCATCTCTCAAACTGGAAAAGTTGGCAGTCACATTGACATAGCCACTTGCACCGAACGTGGCATTGCTGTGGCTGAAGGTTTTGGCTCTCCCGTTGCACCCGCCGAATTGACATGGGCCTTGATGATGGCTGCAATGCGGCGTCTGCCCCAGTACATCAGCAACCTCAAGCACGGTGCTTGGCAGCAATCAGGCCTCAAAGCTGGTTCGATGCCGAACAACTTTGGGTTAGGACAAGTCTTGCGCGGCAAGACACTGGGCATTTGGGGTTATGGCAAAACTGGCGAGTTGTTGGCCAGCTATGGCAAGGCGTTTGGTATGCGCGTGCTGATTTGGGGCAGCGAAGCGTCACGCGAACGCGCCGCCAAAGACGGCTTAGATGTGGCAGCTTCACGCGAAATATTTTTTGAAGAAGCGGATGTACTTACCTTGAATTTGCGGTTGGTCGATGCCACACGCGGCATCGTCAAGCAAGCTGATCTTGCCCGCATGAAACCCACCTCACTGCTCGTCAACACCTCACGCGCAGAATTGATTGAGCCAGATGCATTGATCACGGGCCTGAATCGTGGCCGCCCAGGCATGGCAGCGATTGATGTGTTTGAAAGCGAGCCCATCATGCAAGGCCACGCGCTGCTGCGTTTGGAAAACTGCATTTGTACGCCACACATCGGTTATGTGGAGCAAGACAGCTACGAGTTGTATTTCGGCACGGCCTTTGACAACGTCGTCAACTTCATCAAGGGCACGCCTACTAATATCGTGAACCCTGGCGCGCTGCAAGTGCGTCGCTGAAATTTAATTTCACACCCAGCAAGATTTTTCAAACACGCGAGACCCTATGTCGATAGGTCTCGCGTGTGACAAACTTTCAATTTCAGGTCACACAAAAGACAGGCTATGGACGATCCAATTCTTAACATCGAAGAACGCGAGGCCATCAACGCAGGACGTTGGTTCTCTTCACTTTCACCCTCTCTAAGGCACGACATTCTTCGATGCGCATACGTCAAACGATGCAAAGACAGCGACTTGATTGCCGCTCGCGGCGATCCTGCCGAAGAGTGGATGGCATGCGCGCGCGGTGCGGTGCGTGTGAGCTCCACCTCGTTGTCGGGCAAACAAATCACCTTCACCTATGTGGAGCCGGGCATTTGGTTTGGCGACGTGGCGATTCTGGACGGGGACCGTCGCACACACGATGTGTACGCACATGGCGAAACAACCATTCTTTGTGTAGCCAAAGCGGACTTCCAAAAAATTCTCAGCCAGCATGTGGAGTTTTACGAAGCCATGCTGCGCCTTCAAGCGCGCCGCATTCGTCAACTGTTTGGCTTGGTGGAAGATCTCAACACCCTACCCCTGCGCTCACGCTTGGCCAAACAGCTGCTGCACTTGGCACGCAGCTACGGCGTGCAGAGCCTAACCAACTCGCAAGAAGTTCGCATTGGCTTGCACTTGGCACAAGAAGAGCTGGCCCAACTCTTGGGCGCTTCACGCCAACGCGTGAACCAAGAACTCAAAGCGATGGAGCGCGAGCAAGCCATTCGCATCGAACCGGGCGGTTTGGTGATTCGCAACCGCGACGCTTTGCTACACATCAGCGAAGCCGACCACTGAAGGGAATCCACGCATGAGCAGGGACGACACACCAACATCCCAGCCCATGCAAGCGGCACACAGCGTTGACATTGTTGCGTTGGCCACGTGGTTAAGCATCAACCTGCCAGGCTTTGAAGGCCCGCTCTCGCTAGAGACCTTCAAGGGTGGGCAATCCAACCCCACTTATTTGCTCATCACGCCCAAACGGAACTACGTGCTGCGTACAAAGCCCGGCCCTGTGGCAAAGCTGTTGCCTTCAGCCCATGCGATTGAGCGTGAATTCAAGGTCATGCAAGGCTTGCAAGGCACTGATGTGCCCGTACCCCTCATGCATGTGCTGTGCGAGGACGAGTCCATCATCGGTCGCGCTTTTTATGTGATGGAATTTGTGCAAGGCCGTGTGCTGTGGGACCAAACCCTGCCCGGCATGCCGAAAGCCGAACGCGGCGCGATCTTCGATGAAATGAACCGCGTCATGGCGGCGCTACACACGGTGAAATTTGCACAATGTGGTCTAGAGACCTACGGTCGCCCCGGTAATTACTTTGAGCGCCAGATTGGCCGCTGGAGTAAGCAATACATTGCTTCAGTCACACAGCCAATCGACCACATGGACAAGCTCATGGAGTGGCTGCCTGCCAATATGCCCGCCAGCGCACTGGACGCCAGCAAGGTGAGCATCGTGCACGGCGACTACCGCCTGGACAACCTCATGTTTCACCCCACCGAGCCACGCGTTTTGGCCGTCCTCGATTGGGAGCTCTCCACCCTTGGACATCCGCTGGCTGACTTCAGCTACCTCTGCATGAGCTGGCACATTCCGCCAAGCACTTTCAGGGGCATTGGCGGTGTGGACATTGCTGAACTCGGCATCCCCAGCGAGATCGAAAACATCCACCGCTATTGCGACCGGACCGGCTTAGCCACACCTGCTGACTTAAAAACCGATTGGAACTTGTATTTGGCCTACAACATGTTCCGCATCGCAGCCATTTTGCAAGGCATTGCCAAACGCGTGGAAGCCGGAACGGCATCAAGCGACGAGGCCAAAGCCAACGCTGCGAGTGCACGCCCCATGGCAGAACTGGCCTGGAAATTTGCGCAGCAGGCCTGAAAGAATGAACAAGGAAAACAGCATATGAACTTCGATTACAGCGACAAAGTCAAAGGCCTTCAGGCTCGCCTGCTTGCCTTCATGGACGCGCATATTTACCCCAACGAAACGCGTTTCTTTGAAGAGATTGCAGCCAACCGCGCCAAAGGCAATGCATGGATACCCACAGAGCTTGTGGAGGAACTCAAACCCAAGGCGCGTGCCGCAGGTTTGTGGAATTTGTTCATTCCCCACAGTCCTCGTGTGCCCGATGGCTTGAGCAATTTGGAATACGCCCCCCTGTGCGAAATCATGGGTCGCGTATCGTTTGCTGCCGAGGTGTTTAACTCCTCAGCCCCCGACACCGGCAACATGGAAACCTTTGAGCGTTACGCCAGCGAAGCCCTGAAAGTGCAGTGGCTGGAGCCCTTGTTGCGCGGGGACATTCGCTCTGCGTTTTTGATGACAGAGCCAGCTGTGGCCTCGTCAGATGCCACCAACATCCAATGCAGCATCGTCCGCGAGGGCAATGAGTACGTCATCAATGGGACCAAGTGGTGGAGCTCGGGTGCGGGCGACCCACGCTGCGCGGTATACATCGTGATGGGCAAGACCGCCCCCAACGCACCCAAGCATGCCCAGCAAAGCATGGTGATTGTTCCAGCCAACACACCCGGCGTGAAAGTGATTCGTCCCCTGAGCGTGTTTGGCTACGACGACGCGCCTCATGGCCATATGGAAATCACCCTCACCAACGTGCGTGTCCCAGCTGAAAACCTGCTGCTGGGCGAGGGCCGAGGCTTTGAGATTGCCCAAGGCCGCTTAGGACCTGGCCGCATTCACCACTGCATGCGCTCGATTGGTGCTGCTGAACGCGCGCTAGAGTTGATGTGCCAGCGTCTCAACAGTCGCGAGGCATTTGGCAAACCCTTATCGGCCCAAGGCGTGTGGCATGAGCGGATTGCCAACGCACGCATCATGATTGAACAAGCCCGTTTGCTGACCCTCAAAGCCGCCTACAAGATGGACACCGTGGGCAACAAAGACGCACGTGCTGAGATTGCCATGATCAAGGTGATTGCACCCAACATGGCCAGCCAAGTGATCGACTGGGCCATCCAAGCCCATGGTGCGGCGGGCATTTCGGACGACTTTCCTCTGGCCTATGCCTACTGTACGCAGCGCTGGCTGCGTTTGGCCGATGGCCCAGATGAAGTGCACCGTCAATCCATCGCTAAACTTGAGCTTGCAAAGCATCTCGCAGCAGCACACTAACATGTAGAAATGCCCATCACCCGCGGCAATGAAGGAATACCAATGATCGACGTCTACTCATGGGCAACGCCCAATGGCCACAAAGTACACATCATGCTTGAAGAGTGTGGTTTGCGATTAGGCCGTGACTGGCTCGCACACCCCATCAACATTGGCAAGGGTGACCAGTTCACCCCTGAGTTTTTGAAGATCAGCCCCAACAACAAAATACCCGCCCTGGTCGACCCGCACGGGCCGGACGGCAAACCCATCAACGTGTTTGAGTCAGGCGCCATTTTGTTGTACTTGGCCGCTAAGACAGGCAAGTTCTTACCCAAGAGCGACCGCGCCAAGTTTGAAGTGCTCCAGTGGTTAATGTTTCAAATGGGCGGCGTTGGCCCCATGTTGGGCCAAGCGCACCACTTTCGCATTTATGCACCAGAGAGGGTTGAATACGCTTACAACCGCTACACCAACGAAGCCAAACGCTTGTACGGCGTAATGGACAAGCAACTTCAAAAGACCAAGTTCATCGCGGGCAACAGCTACAGCATTGCAGATATTGCCATCTTCCCGTGGCTAAGAAGCTGGGAAAACCAAGGCATCGATTGGGCGGACTACCCTCACCTCAAAGCTTGGTTTGATTTGATCGCCGCTCGTCCAGCGGTGCAACGTGGGGTTCAAGTCCTCACCGAGCTGCGAAAGCCTATGTATGACGATCAAGACAAAAAGGTTTTATTTGGTGCGGATCAATATAAAAAACGTTAAATCAATTAAGGACTGGCCACAAAGGAACACCGAGTTTCTCCGCCAACACATGCACCATCGTATGCCACTAACTGACCCGCTGAATTGAGTTTAAATTGCGAAATGAAGTTAGGGGCTGTGTTACCTGAGTATGTTGTTGGCACACCAGTGGTTAAGTTGCTCGTGTTGTAGGTTAGTACGACCATCTGCGAGGCTGTCGACTCACTGGATATGTTTCGGTCTTTGCCCAAGACAAAAAACTTTGTGCCCTTCTTGACAACGTCATAAATTGAAGCAGATGACAGATTGATCATTTGATAGGCATCAGCGTAAAACGAATCTGCAGATCTTTGAGTAAAGCGGTAATAAGGGGGTGAGCTTGTGTTTAAGCTTCTCAACCAGGCAAATGTGATGT
>CAJBHE010000179.1 GCA_903952885.1 uncultured Burkholderiales bacterium | reverse complement strand
GGGAATGCCTTGAGCGGCGTATCTTTCGCGTTTTTCGTGGCTTTGCTCGCCCGGTAACCAAATACGTTCGACGCCTGGTAGGCGCTCGCTGCTGCGGATGTCGCGCACCAAACGATCCACCTCGTGTTTGAAGTGTTCAGGGTCGCCAAAGGCCGCCAAGTCGATCACCAAAATGGCTTGGCCTGTGTTGGTCACGCTCACGTGGTCGGCATTGAAATCGATCACATCGCGCCCCATGGCAGCACCACCCAAGGTCCCAGCCAGCAAGCCCACGATCAGCGCCAATCCATAGCCCTTGTGTTCGCCAATAGGCAACAAAAAACCATCGTTGGCTTTGTTGGGGTCTAGGAGAGGTTGGCCTTGACGGTCAATCATCCAACCGGCTGGCATCATCTCGCCGCGCTTGGCTTTGGCTTTTACCTTACCGTAGGCTGTCACTGTGGTGGCCATGTCGAGCACAACAGGTGGCTCATCTGAAGTGGGGATACCCGCTGAAATTGGGTTGGTGGACAACAACATGTCCATGCCGCCCCAAGGCGGCAAATGGTTGGCGTTGCCCACGGCAAAGTACAAGCCCAGCATGTTGTGCTGTAGCGGACGACGTGAGTACAGCGAGGCAGGACCTGCATGGTTGCTGAACCGTGTACTGACCCAAGCCACGCCAGCTTCGCTGGCTTTTTCAATTGCCAAATCAACCGCATGTGACACCACCAAGTGGCCCATGCCGTTGTCACCATCCACCACCGCCATGGCAGAGCGTTCGTGCACGACGCGAATCTTGGGATGTTTGTTGATGCCACCCGCTTTGATGCGTTTGATGTATTGCGGCAATCGAATGATGCCGTGGCCGTCAGAGCCTTGCAAGTCGGCTTCAGCCATGAGTTGAGATACTTTGAGAGCGTCGTTTTTGGGCAGCCCTTGACTGGTGAGCGCATTTTCAATGAACTGCTGAAGCTGATTGAAGGAGTAATTATTTTGGGTAGTCATAGTTATCAATGCTTGGTTCTTTAATCTGCGCGGATGCCTTTATCTTGGATCAGTTTGCGATAGAGCTCATATTGGTTGCGCGTTGCAACGCCAAACTCTGTGGGAGTGGTTCCTCGGGGCGTGACGCCAATCGCTTGTAACTTTTCTTTGGTGCTCGGATCGTTGAGTGCTTTGCGCACTTCATCATTGAGTCGATCAATGATCGGTTTAGGAGTTCCAGCTGGAGCCACCATGGCGAACCATGAATTGAAAGTGAAGTCCTTCATGCCAGCTTCGCTGAATGTGGGAACAGACGGGTATTGCGGCAATCGAGCGTTCGTAGAAACGGCGAGCAAACGTAACTTGCCAGCTTGCAGAAGTGCCGTGACTGTGCCTAACCCTTGCATGGCTGCATCGACCTCCCCAGCAGCAACCGCTACGGCTGCTGGGGTTGCTCCCTTATAAGGCACATGGCTGATGTCAAGATTGGCGCGGTTGGTGAGCAAGGCCATGCCAATGTGCTGTGGGCTGCCATTGCCACCGGAGCTGTAGTTGAGCTTGCCAGGGTTTGCTTTGGCTGCATTGATAAAGTCAGAGAGCGTTTTGTAGGGCCCATCTGCTTTCACAACCATGCCCCATTCGATGGTTCCTACCAAAGAAATAGGTTCGAAGTCGGTCAGTGCGTTCCATGGCATTTTGGCCATCATGTGAGGAACCATGGTCAAAATACTATCGTTGTAACCACCGAGGGTGTAGCCGTCAGGTGTGGCACGAGCCACGCGCTCTGCGCCGATCAGGCCAGAGGAGCCAGCGATGTTTTCGATGACAAAGGCCTGACCCATGTTCTCACCCATTTTGATAGTCAACACGCGAGCTGCATTGTCCACGGCACTGCCTGCCGCCAGAGGAATGATCATCTTGATGGGTTTTTGTGGATAAGCTGTTTGCGCGCTGCAAACAGAGCTGACGCACAACAGTAAGGAAAGAAAAATATGGCGAGAGAGTCGCTTGTTGTTGGGTTGTGTCAGTGACATGGGCGTAATCAACTTTCTTGGCTATCTATGCGTAATGGCGATGGGAATAAGTCTCAGCTTATAAGCCTATTTATAGACTGTCCAATGCTAGATTTTGACTCTGCCATATCATTGTGTTATCAATATATAAAAGAGTCCCACGCATGAATTTAAGAACCTTGCGCTACTTTATTGCGATCGCTGATGCTGGAAGTTTGACAGCCGCAGCTACGGCCATTCCTATTGCGCAGCCAGCTTTGACAAGACAAATGCGCGAACTAGAGTTAGAAATGGGAGTCGCTTTGTTGCAGCGGTTGCCTCGTGGTGTCCGTTTGACGCAGGCGGGTGTCACGTTTTACGAATCAGCACAACGCATGCTGGCGGAGTCAGCACGTTTGCGGCAGCGTCTTTCTCATGAACAAAGTCTTGGGCAATCTAAAGTGACTTTAGGGGCGTCGCCGACACTGGCGCGTGTGTTGTTGCCAGGTTTGTTGGAGAACTGCTTCAACACCCTTGAAAGCATCGAGTTGAGCGCACGAGAAGCGTTTACCCCCGCCTTGATGGATTGGCTTGAAAAGGGGGTGATCGATATGGCCATCGTCACCAACCCAGGTACAGGTAGGGCGCTGTCGTTACAGCCATTGTTGGGTGAGCCTTTTGCGTTGGTTTCGCATGTTGCAATGCGTGTTGGCCCTGTTGTTTCGGTCAATCAATTGACACGCATTCCGCTTCTGATGACGAGCTTGCACAGAGGCATCATCGATCGTCAAATGTTGGCCTTGGGCAAGCAATTGAGTGTGCAAGCTGAAATCGATTCGGTCGATTCGATTCGTGAGTTGCTCATGCGTGGGCGCTGGGCCACCATCATGCCAGTATCAGTTTTTAAAAACATCGATTTGCACCCTGAAATCATCATGTCAGAGATCTCAGGCGTGCAACTCAATCGCTTGTTGGTCTTGGCTACGCGTTTGGAGTCACGCCCGAATCTTGCCCTGACCTTGGTGCAAGAGTTGGTGGAAGCTGAATTTTCACGATTGATGCGTCAAGGCGTTTTTAGTTTTGGTGCTGGGCAAGAGCAGGCGGCGGACTAGGTAGAAATTCCATCACTGCCTTGTTGAAAGCTTCAGCTTGTTCAATGTTTGATAAATGAGCGGCATCTTTCAGGATGACATAGCTTGATTTAGGCCAATTCAGGTGAATTTGCTCAGACATTACCGGTGGCGTGGCTTGGTCTTGTGCGCCGACGATGACCAAGCCAGGTTGTGTTAGTTTTTGCAAACCGTCGTGCGTGTTGATCAGCGAAATCGCAGCACAACAGCCAGCATAGCCATTGACGGAGGTGGTTTCAATCATGTGACCAATGCGCGCCATCACATCCTGATGCTTTTCACGGTAGGGGTCCGTGAACCAGCGTGACAAGGTGGGCTGCACCAACGCGGCCAAGCCCTGAGTGCGTGCAAGCGTTGCACGATCGC
>CAJBHE010000178.1 GCA_903952885.1 uncultured Burkholderiales bacterium | reverse complement strand
TATGCAGCGTTCAAGTTCTTCTTGTACACGTTGTTGGGTTCCTTGTTGATGCTGGTCGCCTTGATCTATCTGTACACCCAGTCGGCTGGTAGCTTTGATTTGGCTGTGTGGCACAAGCTGCCATTGCCCTTGCATGCACAAACTCTGCTGTTCTTTGCTTTCTTCGCAGCCTTTGCGGTGAAGGTGCCCATGTGGCCTGTCCACACTTGGTTGCCCGACGTGCACGTGGAAGCGCCTACCGGTGGTTCTGCTGTGCTGGCCGCGATCATGTTGAAGTTGGGTGCCTACGGTTTCTTGCGCTTCTCATTGCCCATCGCGCCTGATGCGGCACACGAATACGCATGGCTCATGATTGCACTGTCGCTCATCGCGGTGGTCTACGTGGGCTTGGTGGCCATGGTGCAAGAGGACATGAAAAAGTTGGTGGCTTATTCCTCTGTCGCACACATGGGCTTCGTGACTTTGGGCTTCTTCATCTTCAACGACATCGGTGTGTCTGGTGCTTTGGTGCAAATGATTGCTCACGGCTTTGTGTCTGCCGCCATGTTCTTGTCCATCGGTGTGTTGTATGACCGCGTGCACTCACGCGAGATCGCCGCCTACGGTGGTGTTGTCAACACCATGCCCAAGTTTGCAGCGTTTGCCTTGTTGTTCGGTATGGCCAATTGCGGCTTGCCAGGCACCGCAGGTTTTGTGGGTGAGTGGATGGTCATTTTGGGCGCCATCAAATACAACTTCTGGGTTGGCTTTGCTTCGGCTTCCGCCTTGATCTTTGGCGCAGCCTACACCTTGTGGATGATCAAACGCGTTTACTTGGGTCCAGTGGCCAATGACCAAGTCAAAGAATTGACCGACATCAACAGCCGTGAGTTTGTGATGTTGGCCTTGTTGGCAATCGCCGTGTTGGCCATGGGTATCTTCCCCAAGCCATTCACCGATGTGATGGATGTGTCCGTGGCTGAGTTACTCAAGCACGTCGCTTTATCCAAGTTGCCCCAATAAATAGGGATAGACCCAATGATTGAAAAATTCAACTTAGCAGCCCTCTACCCCGAGCTGCTGTTAGTCGTGATGACGATCGTGATCGCGATGGTCGATTTGTTCGTGAAGTCGCCGCGCCGAACCGTCACGTATGTGCTGTCCTTGTTGACGATGGGTCTTGTGGCTGTGCTCCAAGCCCACGATGCCAGCAGTGGTACCACGGTGTATAGCTTTGGCAATATGGTTGTGTCAGACCCCATGGGCAACTGGCTCAAGTGCTTCTCAACCCTGGCTGTGTTTGTGACACTGGTCTACGGCCGTCCTTATGCAGCTGACCGTGACATGCTCAAGCACGGTGGCGAGCTTTTTACCTTGGGCCTTTTTGCTTTGCTGGGCATGTACGTCATGATCTCTGGCAACAATTTTTTGGTGCTGTATCTCGGTGTGGAACTGTTGGCACTGTCTAGCTACGCTTTGGTGGCCTTGCGTCGCGACAACGCCACAGCTTCTGAAGCTGCAATGAAGTATTTTGTGCTCGGCGCTTTGGGCAGCGGTTTCTTGCTCTACGGTATGTCCATGCTTTACGGCGCAACAGGTTCACTTGATATAAGTACCGTCTTCAAGGCTGTGTCGTCAGGTCAAATCAATCACAAAGTGTTGGTATTAGGCTTGGTGTTTGTGGTGTGTGGCTTGGGCTTTAAGTTCGGTGTGGTGCCATTTCACATGTGGGTGCCTGATGTGTACCAAGGTGCACCCACCGTGGTGACCCTTTTGATCGGTGGCGCACATAAATTGGCTGCTTTCGCCATGACGATGCGCTTGCTAGTGGAAGGCTTGATGCCTTTGGCCATTGACTGGCAGCAAATGCTGATGGTCTTGTCCGTAGCTTCTTTGTTAATTGGTAACTTAGCGGGTATTGCTCAGACCAACCTTAAACGTTTGGTAGCCTTCTCAACAATCTCTCAAATGGGTTTTGTGCTGATTGGCTTGTACTCAGGTGTAGTCAATGGCAACACGGTAGCAGCAGCCAATGCCTACAGCTCGGCTATGTTTTATGTGGTCACCTATGTGCTCACGACCTTGGCTGTGTTCGGCATCATCATGTTGCTCGCACGTGAAGGCTTTGAAAGCGAAGAGATCGCTGATTTTGCTGGCTTGAATCAACGTAGCCCCTTGTACGCAGGCGTCATGGCCTTGTGCATGTTCTCGCTCGCTGGCGTGCCACCGATGGTGGGCTTCGCTGGTAAGTTGTCGGTGTTGCAAGCCTTGGTGGCTTCAGACCAACCTGGCGCCATTGCCTTGGCAACCTACGCTGTGATGATGTCTTTGTTGGCAGCTTTCTATTACTTGCGCGTGGTGAAGGTCATGTACTTTGATACACCTTTGACAGCCAGCACGGTCTCCGCTGGTACAGACGTGCGCGTGGTGTTATTGATCAACAGCGGCTTGTTGCTGGTTTTGGGTTTATTGCCTGGTGGTTTGATGACCTTGTGTGCTCGCGCCATCATTTCTACATTGGGTACCTGAGGTAGATATGCGCCAACTAAGCCAGCTCACGAGCTGGCTTTTTTATCATGACTATGAAATCCAACTCAGACGAACATTTGATTGAACACACTCTAGATCATGTGGAGCTACTCAAAGGGCATTTTTTGCATGCCTTTCGTGACAACGTGCGTCTACCTAATGGTGTGACAGCCACGCGTGAGTTTGTCATTCACCCCGGTGCGGTCATGATCATCGCGATGCGTGACGATGGTCGCTTGGTGATGGAGCGTCAATACCGTTACCCGGTTAAACAAGTGATGATTGAGTTTCCTGCAGGCAAGATCGACCCAGGCGAAGACCGCTTGGTGTGTGCCCAGCGCGAGTTGCTAGAAGAAACTGGTTACCGAGCGACCGAGTGGGCGCATGCAGGCGTCTTACATCCCGTGATCAGCTACTCCACCGAGTTCATTGACATATGGTTCGCACGTGGGCTCACTCAGGGGCAGCGACAGTTGGATGAGGGTGAATTTCTCGACGTGTTTGACGCCAGCTTAGACGAGCTGTTGACATGGTCACGAGATGGTAAGCTGACCGATGCCAAAACCTTGACAGGTTTGTTGTGGTTGCAAAACCACCTCAGCGGTGCATGGTCTTTGGAATGGCAAACCGTATGACGTGTTACGAGATAATTGCGTCATGAAAGTGCTAGACCTTCAATGTGACCATCATCATGTGTTTGAGGGCTGGTTTGGCTCTGAAGATGACTTCCAAGCCCAACTGGCTAATGGGTTGGTAACTTGTCCCATGTGTGGAGATGCACATGTGGCTAAAAAATTGAGTGCGCCGCGTTTGAACTTGAACACCTTCCGTGGTGAGCGTGACCCAGCCGACAACCATCGCACACCGTCGAGCGACGCCTTGACATCGGCCGTGTCCTCGCAAACCATACGCCCTGCTGCGGCCGTTCCCACCGAATTACCGAGTTTGCAAGACGTGGCTAACTTAGAACCTGCTCAATTGCAAGCTGCTTTTCTCAAGATGGTGCGATATGTGGTGGCTAACACCGAAGACGTGGGTCATAGCTTTCCTGAAGAAGCACGCAGGATGCATTACGGAGAAGCCGAGCAGCGCAACATTCGTGGCCATGCTACTCCAGAAGAAACTGAAGAATTGATCGACGAGGGCATTGCCGTGATGCCACTGCCAGACGTACTCAAAGAGTCGTTGCAGTAAACCGGGCTAACGCGGCTAGTGTCTGTACCAACGTATCAGGCGCATCACACGGAATCACGATGCGCTCGTCCATGCCACGCAGCCAAGTGAGTTGACGCTTGGCCAGTTGACGCGTGGCAGCCACTCCTAGCGCATGCAACTGCGGCAAAATGCTTTTAACGGGTGCATCTGTGGTCTCTGCACGGTCGAGTAATTCCCACGCTTGGCGGTAGCCCACACAACGCATGCTGGGTAAATCGATGTGAAGGTCGCCACGCGCGCGAAGTGCTCTTACTTCGGCTAAAAATCCACTCGTCAACATTTGGTTAAAGCGTTGCGTGATGCGTTCGTGTAACCATGCACGATTTTCTGGCTCCAGCGAAAGTAGGGGCATATTCAACGCAGGTTGCGCGACGCGAGTGGTGTTTGCTTCAGCGAACCATTGCGATAAAGCTTTGCCACTGACGCGCCAAACTTCGAGCGCGCGAGAAATGCGTTGCGCATCATGAGGTGGCAAACGTGCGGCGGTAATAGGGTCCACTTTCGTCAACTCGGCATGCATGGAAGGCCAGCCTAAGATCAGCGCTTGTTGTTCGATTTCTGCACGCAGTTGTGGGTGCGCGGTGGGCAAGTCGTCAATACCATCGCGCAAGGCTTTAAGGTACAGCATAGTGCCACCTACCAGTAACGGCAACTTGCCGCGTGCGCGGATGTCAGCCATCAGGGCAGTGGCATCGCGTGCAAACTCAGCCGCGCTATAGGCGTGCAATGGGTCGCGAATGTTGATGAGGTGGTGTGGCACTTGTGCCAACTCTTGGGCAGTCGGCTTTGCCGTGCCAATGTCCATGCCGCGATAGACAAGTGCTGAGTCGATACTGATGATTTCAACCGGCCACTGCTGTGCAATGGCCATAGCCGCTGCCGTTTTGCCGCTGGCTGTAGGACCGACCAAGGCGATGGCATTGACCGTCCAGAGGTCTTTAGCCACGAAAACTGCCTCGCGGGAGCACCAGCAACCAAGCTGACAGAGCGGTCATCACAGACCAAAATGCGATGCTTTGCGCCATCGGCATTGCAGAGCCATCGTTGGCTGCACCCAGCCATAGTCCCGTGGCAAAAGCCGCCACCATCATCAAAAATCCCCCTAAGGCCGAGGCTGCGCCTGCAGCTTTGGGGAATGGCCCTACCGCACCGCTTTGCCCGCAAGGCTGGTGGATGCCATGCCCCAAAATGAAGAAATAAAACGGCCCCATCAAGCCCACCACGCATTGCCAACCCAACCACGCGTTGAGGGCCATCAAGCCGCCACCTACCAACGTGAATGCACCACCTATCGCCACAGTGCATGCCACGCCAAACCGCACCAATAGTCGACGGCACAAGACTGTGCCCAGCAAATACGTAAAAGCCATCGAGAACAACAGCAAGCCGTATTGCCAACGCGCCAACCCAATCAAACTGATGAAGACAAAAGACGACGACGCCAAGAAGGTGAACAGACCGCCATAAGAACCTATTGCGACACACGAAAACGCCACAAACGTGGGGTTGCGCACGATGTGCCACCACGTGTGCACCAACACCTTGAACTGCAGGGCATGTGGGTTTTTGCGGTGCACGGTTTCTTTGAATTTCCAAGCCACCAAGCTAAGAGCAATCGCACCAAAGCCCATGACCAAACTCAGTGCGGCATGCCAGCTGAATAGGTCGGTCAGCAAGCCTCCCAAAGGTGCGCTGACACAGGCCAAGAGGCCCAAGCCTGTCAGCGCTTTAGACATGACACCCGCGCCTGTCTCTGGTGTGTGGAGGTCGCGCACGATGGCGCGCGCGCACATGACCACCGCGCCCATAGCCGCACCTTGCAGGGCGCGCCACACGATGAGTTCGTGCATGCTGCTGGCCAGCACGCAACCCAAGCCCGCCAAGGTGAAGGTGGCCAAACCACACAACAAAATAGGTCGGCGACCAAAGCGGTCGGACAACGGGCCCCACACCAGCTGAGATGTTCCAAAGGCCAAAAGTAAGGCGCTGAGTGTGAGCTGAACTTGAGAGAGCTCTGCGCCAAACTCTGCTTTGATGGCGGGCAGTGCTGGCAAATACAAATCGGTAGCGACGGGCTGAATGCCCAGCAGCATCGACAGCAACACAATGATGAGCGTGGGTGACATCAACGGCCGCGCAAAAATAGCGCGTCGAGTTCACGCATGGACAGTTGCCGCCATGTAGGGCGGCCGTGGTTGCATTGGTCCGAGCGCTCGGTCACTTCCATTTGGCGCAGCAAGCCGTTCATCTCGTCGATCGTGAGTTTGCGGTTGGCACGCACAGCGCCATGGCAGGCCATGGTGGCCAGCAGCTCGTTGCGTGCGCGTTGCACCACGGTGCTGGCGTCGTGTTGGCTTAACTCGGCCAAGACGCTACGCGCTAGTGCCACGGCATCGCCTTGCGCCAAGGTGCTGGGCACGGCACGCACAGCTAAGGTCTTACTGGAGAGTGTGGAAATTTCTAAGCCAAGTTCTTGCAGTGCATCCGCGCAGGCCTCGGCAGTAGCGACCTCTTGCGCGATGGCAGGAAAGGTGGCGGGAATCAACAACGGTTGGCTGCTGATGCGTTGTGTATCAATTTGTGTTTTCAGTTGTTCGTATACGATGCGCTCGTGCGCCGCATGCATATCGACTAGAACTAAACCTTGTGTGTTCTCGGCCAAGATGTACACGCCATGCAGCTGCGCAATGGCTTTGCCCAAGGGCCAAGTTTCGGGAGCTGCATCTTGCAGCGAAGGCGCTGAGGTGTGGTTAGCGCTGAGTGCGTTGAAGACGGCGTCAGTTGCAAAACTTTGAGTGGGGTGTTCTTCGGCGGGCAGACCTGAGCGAGGTGTGGACTGCCAGAGCGCACCCACATCTGCCACACGTGTGCCAGCCAAAGGCATGGTGGCTTGTTGCCAATTGGCGTTGGGCCAAGCAGGTGATGCCGTTGCGCCCAAAGTAGATGTGCCGCTAGCTGCGCCACCTGAGCCAAAAGTTCCCGTCATTGGCAACTCATGGTTTTGCAAGGCGCTGGCCATCAGCATGTTGGCGCGTGGCACAGCCAAAGCATTTTCAACCGCGTGGCGCACCGCTTGATGCACCTCGCGGCCATCGCGAAAGCGCACTTCGATTTTGGTGGGATGCACGTTGACGTCCACACGCGTGGGCTCAATCTCCACGTACAAGGCATAGATGGGTTGGCGGTGGCCGTGCAACACATCTTCATACGCGCTGCGTGCGGCATGGGTGATGACTTTGTCGCGTACATAGCGGCCGTTTACGTAGGCAAACTGGTGGTCGGCGCGTGAGCGGGAAGCGTCTGGAATACCTGCGCGACCCACCACTGTGACGTTGCCCGATTGGTAATGCACAGCCACTGAGTTGTCTAAAAAGTCATCACCCAACACATCGGCCAAGCGGCGGTCGAGTGAGCGTTGATATTGAGTATTCCTATCTTCGTCCGATGCAGCATCAATGGTTTGTGCACGCCATTGCTCCACCAACTTGCCCTCGTGCCAAATGGCAAATCCCACCTCGGGGCGGGTGAGGGCGTGGCGACGAACAGCTTCCACGCAGTGGGCGAGTTCGGTGTTGTCAGTCTTTAAAAATTTGCGGCGAGCAGGCGTGCTGTAAAACAGTTCTTTCACTTCGACCGTGGTGCCTTGTGCGCGGGCGGCGGGTTGCAGCTCTCCGCTGCGGCCATCCAGCAGCATGGCGCTGTCTTGTGCAGCGGTGCGTGACAGCACCGACAACTCCGAAACCGATTGAATGGCGGCCAATGCCTCACCCCGAAAACCCATGGTGCCCACGGATTCGAGTTCAGTCAGGCTGGTGATCTTGCTGGTCGCATGACGCTTCAAGGCCACGGGTAGTTCGTTGGCAGGAATGCCCAGACCGTTGTCTTCCACGCTGATGAGGCGAACACCACCGGCCAGCAAACGCAGGGTGATTTGCGTGGCGCCGGCGTCTAGCGCGTTGTCCACCAGCTCGCGCACCACAGAGGCCGGGCGTTCGACCACCTCACCAGCGGCGATTTGGCTGATCAGTTCATCTGGGAGTTCGCGGATGGCGCGTGGGGGTTGGGTAGCAGGGTACACGGGCTCATTTTAGAGGCAGGGGATAATGCATCCTATGGAATTTATTACCTTCTTGATCGACTTCATCCTGCACGTGGACCGCTATTTGGAAGCCTTTGTGCAGGCCAACGGCATTTGGGTCTATGCCTTGCTGTTTTTGATCATTTTTGTGGAGACTGGTTTGGTGGTCATGCCCTTCTTGCCCGGTGACTCACTGCTGTTTGTGGTGGGTGCCATGTGCGGTGTGGGCTTGATGGACTATGGCTTGTCCGTGGCCTTGCTACTGACTGCTGCGGTGGCGGGTAACCAAACCAATTACACGATTGGTCGTTTCTTCGGCCCCAAGGTGTTTACGTGGGAAGACTCTAAGTTTTTCAACCGCCGCGCCTTTGACCAAGCCCATGCGTTTTACGAGCGTTATGGTGGTGTCACCTTAATCGCTGCGCGATTCATGCCCTTTGTGCGCACCTTTGCACCGTTTGTGGCGGGCGTGGCGCAGATGACGCGCCGCAAGTTCACCTTCTTTGACGTCACGGGCGGCGCTTTGTGGGTGGGCGGCATCGTGACGGCGGGTTACTTCTTTGGCAACATCCCGTGGGTCAAAACCCATTTGGACAAAATCATTTGGGCGATGATTTTTATTCCGGGTGCCTTGGCCATATATGGCTCGTGGAAAGCGTCGCGTGCTTCACAAGCCAGTGTCGAGCCGCCTGCTGCGCAATAACGCTATACCCGAGTTTGTATTCAAGCTAAGGCGCGTCAGCTTTATAAAACCCGCGTTCCTCGCGTCGCATGTCGCGCAGCATGAACAAATACAAGCTTTCCACCTTGTCGCGTGCCCAAGGTGTTTTGCGCAAAAACTTCAGACTTGAGCCCACGCTTGGGTCGTGCGTGAAGCAGCGGATGTTGATGCGCTCGCCCAAGCCTTCCCAGCCATAAAAATCAGCCAGCTCGGTGACGAGGGCTTCTAAGGTCTTGCCATGCAAGGGGTTGCGTGGTTGCGCTGTTGTGTTGGTCATGGCATCAGGTGTTGCGGGTTTTGGCCAACGGTGGGTTGCGTGAGAAGTAGCGTTCGATGCCTTTCATCAGCGCATCAGCCAAGTCGTTTTGGTATTGCGGGCTGATCAAACGTTTTTCTTCTTCGGGGTTGCTGATGAAAGCGGTTTCCACCAACACGCTGGGGATGTCTGGCGCTTTCAGTACCGCAAAGCCTGCTTGTTCTACGCGTGGTTTGTGCAGTTTGCCAATGTGTTTGATTTGTCCCAGCATGGCGCTGCCGAGCTTAAGACTGTCCTTGATTTGCGCGGTGGTGCTCATGTCGAGCAGGGCGCGTTGCAGGGCGATGTCTTGAGTTTTGATGTTCAAGCCACCAATCAAGTCGGCACGGTTTTCTTGCTTGGCCATCCACTTTGCGGCAGCGCTTGATGCTGCGCCATCGCTCAAAGCAAATACGCTTGCCCCTTTAGCATCTGGGGTTTGAAACGCGTCGGCATGGATGCTGATGAACAAATCGGCTTGTACGCGTCTGGCTTTTTCTACGCGCTGTTGCAGCGGCACAAAGTAATCGGCGTCACGCGTGAGGTAAGCCCGCATGGGCAAATTCCCTTGCTTGGTTTTGATAACAGTGTTGTTGATACGGTCACGCATGCGGTGCGCAATTTTCAATACCACGTCTTTTTCGCGCGTGCCGCTGGGGCCTGAAGCGCCCGGGTCTTCACCGCCGTGGCCAGGGTCTAAGGCTACGATGATGTAGCGCTCGCCGTCTTGTTTTTGGTTCACCGATGCGGCAGTGGTGATGGGGGCTGACGCAGCCGTTGCAGCCGCTGGGGGTTCAGTAGGGCTGTTTGGTTTGACCATCAAGTCGCCCACAGGGTCCGCATGCGTGCTCAGCTTGGAGGCGGACGGTGACGTGGGAGTGGCCGTCATCGACGGCGCGTTGTAGATGGTGCCGCCTTTGAGCTTGTCCACGATCAAAGCCTCTAGCGGATCAGCTACATCAGATGGGTAGAGATCCAGCACCAAGCGGTGTTGGTATTGGGTGTTACCTGTTTTGACGGGCTGCAAGTTGAACACCTGCGGCTTGACCAATTGGCGCAGGTCAAGCACTAAGCGCACGGTTTTGTTGGCGTATTGGCCTACGCGCACACCCGTGATGTAGGGGTCATCCGAGCGCACTTTACCCACCAGTTCTTTGAGGGCAGGGTTGAGCTCGATGCCTTCAATGTCCACGGCCAAGCGCGGTGGGTTGGCCACGAAGATGGGCACGGTTTTGAGTGCCATGTCGCTCTCAATGGTCACTCGGGTGTAGGCCGCTGCGGGCCACACGCGCACGGCCACGATGCTGGCGCCCCAAGCAATGTCTGCACTTCCCAACAGTAATGCAAGCGTGCCGCCTTGCAGTAGACCACGGCGCTGAATCCCGTGATGGTCGCGTAGGCCCTGATCGCCGTTGTGCTGCGTCATGCCAGCAGCTCCTGCCCGCGTGGGGTGAGGACGCTGATGCGCACTTGGCGTTGCTCGATGTCGTCCACTTGAATGTCGAGTTCCAGGTCGGGTGTGGGCATCACGCCAGCAGCGTTTTGAGGCCACTCGCACAGCTTCAAGCCAACGCTAGCAAAGATGTCACGAAAGCCGGCGTCTTCCCACTCGCGTGGATCGCTGAAGCGGTAAAAGTCAAAGTGCCACACCTCGCCTACATTCACGGTGTAGGGCTCGACCACTGCATACGTGGGGCTTTTGATGCGGCCCTCTTCGCCCAAGGCTTGCAGCAGGTAGCGCACAAAGGTGGTTTTGCCTGCGCCCAAATCGCCATGCAAGGCAATGCAAGCGTTCAAGTTGGCGTGTGTCAATGCGGCGGCCAGCTGCGTGGCAAACGCGGCGGTGGCGGCTTCATCGGGCCAAACAAGAGTTTTTACAATCACAGCATTACTCAGGCGAATTATTCAAAGGTGTGCGTTGTTTACCGTTTACAAATTGTTGCTCACACAAATCCAGGCTCTCGGACAATCACTGGGATTTTCGCAAATTGCGGTGGCCCCCTTGGATTTGTCTTCGGCCGAGCCACATTTGCAGCATTGGCTGTCACAAAACTTCCATGGCAGCATGGACTATATGGCCCGCCACGGCATGAAACGCGCTCGTCCTGCCGAGCTTGTGCCGGGTACCTTGAGTGTGCTGACCGCCCGCATGAACTACCTGCCGCGCGACACCGCCGAGGGCTGGCAAGATGTGGAGTGGCAGCGGCTGCGCAACCCGAGTGAGGCCGTGGTGTCGGTCTACGCCAGAGGGCGCGACTATCACAAGGTGTTACGAACCCGGCTTGACACGCTGGCCCAGCAAATTGACGCCTTGTTGTCTGATACCTTGAAGCCCAATGGTTTTGAATACCGCGCCTTCACTGATTCAGCCCCAGTGCTCGAGGCTGAGTTGGCCACCCGAAGCGGCCAAGGCTGGCGCGGCAAACACAGCTTGGTGCTGAACCGAGAGGCGGGCTCGATGTTTTTCTTAGGCGAAATTTTTCTTAATGTCGCCTTGCCCGCGTCCGAACCCACCAGTTCGCACTGCGGCCAATGCACCGCCTGCATCGATGTGTGCCCGACGCAAGCCATCGTGGCCCCAGGCTTGTTAGATGCCCGACGCTGCATTTCGTATTTGACGATTGAGCACGACGGATCCATCGACGAGGCATTGCGTCCCTTGATGAGCAACCACATTTACGGCTGCGATGACTGCCAGTTGATTTGTCCGTGGAACAAGTTTGCGCAAAGCTCAAGCTTGCCCGATTTCGATGTGCGTGAAGGTTTGGTGGGGCAGGGCATAGCGCGCTTGTTGGCTTGGACCGAAGAAGAGTTCTTGCGTTACACCGAGGGCAGCCCGATTCGCCGTATAGGCCATGTCCGCTGGCTGCGTAACTTGGCGGTGGCCGCTGGTAACGCGCTGGGACAAGCCGACAATGTGGCTTTTGACCGTGCGGCGTTGTGTCAAGCTCTACAAGCCCACCTATCGCACCCCAGCGAGGTGGTGCGTGAACATGTGCAGTGGGCGTTGGCGCAGTAACATCAATTCATGGCTTTTTTCACGCGTTTGCTATTCACTTTGCTAGGCATGGCCTTCGCCGTGTTGTTTGCTGCAGGCGTGTTGTGTTGGTTGGTCTTGTATGTGGCATTTGCCTGTGTGCGTTGGCTGGTCACGGGCCAAAAGCCGCAAGTGCTGATGATGTGGCAACAAATCCAAACGATGCGCAAAGGCATGCAGCCCGGTCAGGGAACTGATTGGTCTGGAGCACCTCGCACCAGTAACAGGTCATGGCGTGAAGACCAAGTCCATCCGCAGCGTTCAAGCATTGAGACCGATGTGATTGAGGATGTGGTGGTGCGTGAAATTCATGACCAAAGGCACATCCCCAAAGATTGATGGTTGTTCCAAGCCGCGTCCGTGTCAAACCCACCCTTGCCGCCAGACATTGTCGTTTTGTAGCTCACGCCAGGCAATGACCTGCGTGGCATTTGAAAACACAGATTCAATTTCCACCAACTCAATCGGATCTTCGGGCGAAGCCGGTTGAATCACCCGGCTGACCAAAAAGTGCTTTTGCTTGGCCACGGGTTGCACTGCCGTCCACTTGGAGAGGTGCAATTTTTTGGGGTTCAAAGGGTTCATGAGGCTGGGTGCAACAAGTGGCTTTAGCGAGCGTTAGATTGAACAGACATCAACGCGCGATTTAATTTAACCGCTTGTCCCAATTCAATCACCGCTAACGCGTAATAGCTGCTCCAGTTGTAACGGGTGACCACATAAAAGTTGTCGGTGCCTGCCACATAGCTGGGCACTTCATCACCGTTGAACAGTTCAACCAAAGCCAATTGCCCGTTGTGTTTTTGCGCTTGCTCGTCCAGCACCGCGCCTTTGGCGGTGAAGTTACTCACACTAAAGGACGGCAATATGTCTGGCGCCAAAAGGGTGGGCTTGTCTAGGCGTGCTTCATCAAAGCCAACGGGGTAGTGGGTGGGCATGCCGGTTTGCCAGCCGAAGGCTTTGAAGTAGTTGGCCACTGAGCCAATGGCGTCCAAGGGGTTGTTACTCAGGTCAATGCGGCCATCGCCATCAAAGTCCACCGCAAATTTGGCCACGCTTGACGGCATGAATTGCGGCCAGCCCATGGCGCCCGCAAAGCTGCCTTTGGCACTTACATCGCCTTGTCTATGGGCTTGTACCAAGAAGTGTCCCAGCTCAGACTTGAAAAACGCTTGGCGTTCTGAGGCGCGTGGATGCGCGGCTGGGAAGTTGAGCGTGAGCGTGGTCAAAGCGTCGAGCACGCGGTAGCTGCCCATGTTTTGGCCATAGAAGGTTTCTACACCGATGATGCCCACAACCATTTCAGCAGGCACGCCGTAGGTTTGCTCAGCACGGGTGAGGGCGCTTTGGTACGTTTGCCAAAACTGCGTGCCTGCATCGATGCGGCGGCTTTCAATAAAGCGTTCGCGATAGGCGCGCCAGTTTTTGGCGGTTGGTACGGTGGGTGGGAGCACCATCTTTGGCACGCCTTTCAGGTATTGCGCTTTGCTGATTTGCTCGCGTACCCAGGCTTTGGGTAAGTTGTACTCTTGGGCCAATTCATCGGCCAGTGCCATGGCTTCAGCGGTTTTTCCATAAGCCGGGCCATGCGTAGAAGCTTGCTTAGCTACGGCTTTGTTTGCCACTGGTTTGTGTGCTTTTGCATGAGATTTGGCGGCAGCACCACCCACAAATGCGGCCAGCAGTAACAAGGCGGCGGTGATTTGACGTAACGCAAGAGTTGGCTGCAAAGCCATATAAAACGGGGCTGTATGTGTTTTCACTCAGTGTTTGCAAGGAAAAAAGCAAGGTCCACATGGTAAGCTGACTTGCAGAAGACAGAGGCAGACACGATGAGTAAAACAGGCTACTACACACACCCCTTGTGCATGAAGCACGAGATGGGTGAGGGGCACCCAGAGTGCCCCGAGCGGCTCAGCGCCATTCATGACCGCCTGCTCATCAGTGGCGTGGATTTGGGACTCACCGCGATCGAGGCGCCCGAGGCACCTTTGGCCGACATCGAGCTGGCCCACGACCGCATGTACATCGCCTCACTGCGCGGGTTGTCTGAACAGCTGGTGGACGACATGGCCGCAGGCGGACCGTCTTATGCGCACTTGGACGCTGACACCAGCATCAACAGCTTCACATGGAAAGCTGCCCTGGCTGCTGCGGGCGCTGCGGTGGCGGCGACGGACGCGGTGATTGAAGGTGAGCTAGCCAATGCGTTTTGCGCCATTCGGCCCCCTGGCCACCATGCGTCACGCCACCACGCGAGCGGTTTTTGTTTTTTTAACAATGTGGCCATTGCTGCCAAGTACGCCCTCGAGCGCCATGGCTTGAAACGCGTGGCGGTGGTGGACTTTGATGTGCACCACGGCAATGGCACCGAAGACATCCTCAGTGGCGATGACCGTGTGTTGATGGTGAGTTTTTTCCAACACCCTTTTTACCCACACAGCGGCACAGAGAACCCTGCAGCCAACATGGTCAACATTCCTGTGCCGGCCTACACCAAGGGCATGGAAGTGCGTGAGTTGATTGAAACGCATTGGGTGCCACGCTTAGAAGAATTCAAGCCTGAGATGATTTTCATCAGCGCAGGTTTTGATGCCCATCGCGAAGACGACATGGGTCAAATGGGTCTGACCGAGCAAGATTACGCTTGGATCACCTACCGGTTGCGTGATATCGCCGCTCGCCATGCACAGGGGCGTATCGTGTCTTGCCTAGAAGGCGGCTACGATTTGAGTGCGCTGAGTCGTAGCGTTGAAGCGCATGTGCGCGTGTTGGCAGATATTTAAAACATGAACGAATTACAAGAATTGTGGCTGGATCTGCAAAGTCCAGTAGTTGCGTTAGAGCTCGCCTGTTTAGCCTTATCTTTGATCTTGGCTTGGCTCATCAGCTGGGCTTTGGGCCACAGATTTACGTCGCCCGAGTCGATTCTGTTTGGTCGCCGTTTGATTGACGGTGTGCTGTTTCCTGCGGTGGCTTTGGTTTTCACCTTCGCCGCCAAGCTATTGTTGACAAAAGTGCAGCTCATGCCTGTGCCCGTGCTAAAGGTGGCGCTACCAGTGTTGGTGTCGTTGGTGCTGATTCGTTTGATCGCACGTGTGCTGGCAGCGGTATTTCCTATTTCCCGAGGTGCCCGATTACTTGAGCAAGTTGTTTCATGGTTTGCATGGGGCTTGACAGTGTTGTGGATCACCGGCTTGGCTGGCCCGATCTTGGATGAGTTGGATGGCTTGCAGTTCATGCTGGGCAAAACGCGTATCAGCGTCTCGCATGTGTTGGAGGTGGTGTTTACCTCCGGCTTTGTGCTGGTGCTGGCACTGTGGCTATCAGCCACGCTGGAGGAGCGAGTGCTCAACCGCGCGTTTGAAGATTTGTCCATGCGCAAAGTGGCCGCGAACGCTATGCGTGTATTGCTGCTTGTGATGGGTACTTTGTTTGCGTTGTCGTCATTGGGCTTTGATCTCACTGCGTTGTCTGTGATTGGTGGCGCTTTGGGCGTGGGTATTGGTTTTGGTTTGCAGAAGTTGGCCGCCAACTATGTGAGCGGCTTTGTCATCTTGCTCGAGCGCTCGCTGCGCATCGGTGATTTTGTTCGCGTCGATGGTTTTGAGGGGCGGGTGACCGATATCAAAACCCGCTACACCTTGGTGCGTGCTAGTAATGGCAGCGAGTCGGTGGTCCCCAATGAGCTGCTGTTGACTCAGCGCGTAGAGAACTTGTCGTTGGAAAGCCGCCATTTGTTGCAGACCTGTATCTTTTGGGTGGGGCTGGAGAGCGATGTCGAGCATGTGCAAGCGCTCTTGATACATGCCGCGTTGAGCGCAGAGTGGGTGCTGTCCGAGCCTGCGCCTCAAGCGTTACTGGCTGAGGTAGCGCCGCAAGGTTTGCGGTTTAATTTGAATTTCTGGATGGAGGATCCCGTCAATGGCCAGTCGTTGACTCGTTCACGCGTCAATATCGCGGTTTTGAGTGCTTTGCGCACTGCGGGTGTGGTGCTGGTGCATTCGCCGCAAGAGGTGGTGTTGCGCTATCCGACCTGAGTTTTACTAGGGACTTTCCTGGAAAAGCACGGTCGTTCGCTTAAAGTATCGGATTGATCTCTACAATGTGACGTTTACGTAAACGTCAATCTGTATCATTCTAAAAATTGGAGCTTTTGCCATGAAAGTTTTGGTCGCTGTCAAACGCGTGGTGGACTACAACGTCAAGGTCCGCGTCAAGTCGGACAACTCGGGCGTTGACATTGCCAACGTCAAAATGAGCATGAACCCCTTTGACGAAATCGCGGTAGAAGAAGCCGTGCGCCTTAAAGAAAAGGGCTTGGTGACAGAGGTAATCGCCGTGTCTTGTGGCGTGACCCAATGCCAAGAAACTTTGCGTACCGCCATGGCCATCGGTGCAGACCGTGGCATCTTGGTAGAGACCACTGAAGAGCTGCAACCCTTGGCGGTGGCCAAGCTGCTCAAAGCTTTGGTGGACAAAGAGCAGCCAGGCTTGGTGATTCTTGGTAAGCAAGCGATTGACGACGATTGCAACCAAACCGGCCAAATGTTGGCGGCGTTGGCGGACATGCCCCAAGCCACATTTGCATCCAAGGTTGAGCTGACGGCCGACAAAGCCAGCGTGACCCGCGAAGTCGACGGCGGTTTAGAAACCCTCTCTGTCAGCCTGCCTGCGGTCATCACGACCGACTTGCGTTTGAACGAGCCACGCTATGTGACCTTGCCCAACATCATGAAGGCAAAGAAAAAGCAACTCGATGTGTTCAAGCCAGAAGACCTCGGGGTGGATGTGGCCCCTCGCATCAAGACCCTCAAAGTGATGGAGCCTGCCAAGCGCAGCGCCGGCATCAAGGTGCCAGACGTTGCCACATTGGTGGACAAGTTGAAGAACGTGGCCAAGGTCATCTAATTTAGAAGCGCAGGAGAATTACACATGACATCCCTCGTTATTGCAGAACACGACAACGCATCCATCAAGCCCGCCACGTTGAACACCGTCACAGCCGCAGCGGCCATGGGCGCTGACGTGCACGTCTTGGTGGCAGGTCACAACGCAGGCGCGGCAGCTGCAGCTGCTGCGCAAATCGCAGGCGTAAGCAAAGTGATTCACGCCGATGGCGCAACGCTAGAAGCCGGTTTGGCTGAGAATGTGGCCGCGCAAGTTTTGGCACTTATTTCAAATTCAGCCAGCAACTACACCCACATCATGTTCCCTGCCACAGCCAACGGCAAAAACGTGGCACCGCGCGTGGCTGCCAAGTTGGACGTGGGCCAAATCAGTGACATTACGAAGGTGGACAGCCCTGACACGTTTGAGCGTCCCATCTATGCAGGCAACGCGATTGCCACCGTGCAATCGAGCGATGCGTTCAAAGTCATCACTGTACGTACAACGGGTTTTGACGCAGCGTCTGCCGCAGGTGGTTCGGCGGCTGTCGAAAGAGTGGCAGCAGCCACAGACTCAGGCAAGAGCAGCTTCGTGGGTCGTGAAGTAACCAAGAACGATCGCCCAGAACTCACCGCAGCCAAAATCATCGTCTCAGGTGGCCGTGCTTTGGGCAGCTCCGAGAAGTTTGACGAAGTCATGATTCCGCTGGCCGACAAGCTCGGTGCTGCCATTGGTGCCAGCCGCGCAGCGGTGGATGCTGGTTACGCCGCCAACGATTTGCAAGTGGGTCAAACAGGCAAGATTGTGGCCCCTCAGTTGTATGTGGCGTGCGGCATCAGCGGTGCGATTCAGCACTTGGCGGGTATGAAAGACAGCAAGGTCATCGTGGCCATCAACAAAGACCCAGAAGCACCGATTTTCTCGGTGGCCGACTTCGGCTTGGAGGCTGACCTTTTTGTGGCTGTGCCAGAGTTGGTTGCCGCGCTTTAAACCCTATTTGAAAAGGCACTCGCATGAGCTACATCGCCCCCATCAAAGACATGGTCTTCAACATGGAGCACTTGGCAGGATTGGAACTTGTGGCCCAAATTCCTGCCTTCGAAGACATGGGCGTGGAAACCGCCCAAGCCGTTCTCGAAGAATGCGCGAAGTTGAACGAGTCGGTGCTCGTGCCGTTGAACTGGGAGGGCGACAAGAACCCTTCGTTCTTCAAAGATGGCCACGTGACCACCACGCCTGGCTTCAAAGAAGCCTACCAGCAGTACTGCGAGGGTGGCTGGCAAAGCCTGCAACACCCTGCAGACTTCGGCGGTCAAGGCTTGCCCAAGACCATTGGTGCAGCTTGCGGCGAGATGCTCAACTCGGCCAACATGAGCTTTGCCTTGTGCCCAATGTTGACCGACGGCGCGATTGAGGCTTTGCTCACAGCAGGCTCTGACGAATTGAAAGCCACTTACCTTGAGAAGCTCATCTCCGGCGAGTGGACTGGCACGATGAACTTGACTGAGCCACAAGCCGGCTCTGACTTGGCCGCCGTGCGCACCCGCGCTGAGCCACAGCCAGACGGCACCTACAAAGTGTTTGGCACCAAGATTTACATCACCTACGGTGAGCATGACATGGCCGAGAACATCGTCCACCTCGTGTTGGCTCGCGTGCAAGGCGCACCCGAAGGCGTGAAAGGCATCAGCTTGTTTGTGGTGCCCAAATTCATGGTGAACAAAGATGGTTCATTGGGTGCCCGCAACGACGTGCACTGCGTGAGCATCGAACACAAGATGGGCATCAAAGCCAGCCCCACAGCCGTGTTGCAGTATGGCGACCACGGCGGTGCTATGGGCTTCCTTGTAGGCGAAGAAAACCGCGGCCTCGAATACATGTTCATCATGATGAACGCTGCGCGTTACGCCGTGGGCGTGCAGGGCGTTGCGATTGCCGAACGTGCTTACCAAAAAGCGGTGACGTTTGCTCGTGACCGCGTGCAAAGCCGCCCCGTGGATGGCAGCATGAAAACCAGCGCGCCCATCATTCATCACCCCGATGTGCGCCGCATGTTGATGACCATGCGCGCTTATACCGAAGGCTGCCGCGCGATGGCCACCGTGGCTGCTGCGGCGTACGACGCATCGCATCACCACCCAGATGCCGACACACGCAAAGACAACTTGGCGTTCTACGAATTTTTGGTGCCGCTGGTCAAAGGCTTCAGCACCGAGATGAGTTTAGAAGTCACAAGCCTTGGCGTGCAAGTGCATGGTGGCATGGGCTTCATCGAAGAAACAGGCGCCGCGCAGTATTACCGTGATGCCAAAATTTTGACGATTTACGAAGGCACGACAGCCATTCAAGCCAATGACTTGATCGGCCGTAAAACAGGCCGTGATGGTGGACAAACCGCCAAAGGCATTGCCGCGCAAATTGCCAACACCGAAGCTGATTTGCTCAAGAGCGGCAGCGCCGACGCCAAGGCAATGGCCGCACGCTTAAAGGCCGCACGCGAAGCCTTCTTGCATGTGGTCGACTTCGTGGTGTCTGGGGCCAAAGCCAGCCCCAATGCTGTGTTTGCAGGTAGCGTGCCTTATCTCATGCTCACGGGTAACTTGGTGGCAGGCTGGCAAATGGGTCGTGCTTTGTTGGTGGCCGAGTCTGAGTTGGCCAAAGGCAACGAGGCGGTGTTCATGCAATCCAAAATCACCACAGCGCGTTTCTATGCCGACCACATCTTGGTTAAGGTGCCAGGCATGGGCGACAGCATCGTAGAGGGTGCAGACAGCGTGACTGAGTTGGCGCTCGACGCGTTTTAAGCACCTACGTGATGCAATGCGCAGCCAAGATGCAAGTAAGGTACTTACGTGGCTTACTTGCAGGTCTATTGACGCTGTGTGTGGTGCTGCCGACTTGGGCGGTTGACCGTTTGATTCCTGTCAATACACGTCCCGACGTCACGACCAGCTATTGGTGGATGCCAAGAGACGGAGCTACTGCCTCGGTGGTGTTGTTCTCGGGTGGCGGCGGAGATATTGGCTACCGTGATGGCGAACCTAAGTCAGGTAACTTTTTAATTCGCAGCCGAGATGAGTTCGCCAAGGCAGGTTTCAATGTCGCATTGATGGGTAACCCCAGTGATACTCCTAGACTGACGCCTGCATTTCGTCAGTCAGCCGAGCACTTTGCGGACGTGCGTGCGGTAGTGCAAGACGTTCAAACACGAAGCCCTGGACCGATCTGGTTGGTGGGAACCAGCCAAGGCACTATCAGTGCTGCTGCAGCCGGCATCGATTTAGGGTCAGCTGTTCAAGGTGTGGTGCTGACTGCCACGTTGAGCGGTCAGCAGTTTGGCGGCTCGGTGTCTGATTTGGCTTTGGCTAAGCTAACTGTACCTGTGCTCGTGCATCAACATGCGAAAGACAGCTGCAAACTCACGCCGCCTTATTTGGCCAAACGCTTGATCTCGAAGCTCACCGCGTCATCGGTAAAGAAGTACATGGAAGTCGAGGGCGGGCAAAACCCCATCGGTCCAGACTGTGAAGCGTTTCATTACCATGGCTATATAGAGATGGAACCCGAAGCTGTTGCCCAAATTTCGGCTTGGATAAAACACCCTGTGCCATGAGGTACGCTACTTTTGAAAGTGTGATGCATGTCCAAACTTCCTGCTGTTTTTGAGTCGCTCAAATTCCCCGTCATCGCATCTCCGCTGTTCATCATCAGCAACCCTAAGTTATTGATTGCGCAGTGCAAAGCGGGCGTTGTGGGCTCTATGCCCGCGCTCAACGCGCGTCCTGCAGAACAGTTGGAAGAGTGGTTGGTTGAAATCACTGAGGCATTGACTGCGCATAATCGAGAACATCCAGATCAGCCCGCTGCACCCTTTGCGATTAACCAAATTGTTCACAAGAGCAATGATCGCTTAGAGCACGACATGACCTTGTGCGTGAAGTACAAAGTGCCGATCATCATCACCTCGCTCGGCGCGCGTGAAGATGTGAATGCAGCTGCGCACAGCTACGGCGGCATCGTGATGCACGACGTCATCAACAACAAGTTCGCCAGGAAGGCGATTGAAAAAGGTGCGGATGGCCTCATTGCTGTAGCTGCTGGCGCGGGTGGTCATGCAGGTGTGAAGAGCCCCTTCGCTTTGATTCAAGAAATTCGTGAGTGGTTTGATGGCCCTATAGCGTTGAGTGGTTCGATTGCCACTGGCGGTGCTGTGCTGGCGGCCCAAGCGATGGGTGCGGACTTTGCCTACATAGGTTCAGCTTTCATTGCCACAGAGGAGGCGCGTGCCGCAGACGACTACAAACAAGCCGTGGTGGATGGCACTTCTGACGACATCGTGTTGAGCAATTTATTCACAGGCGTGCACGGCAACTACTTAGCTCCGTCCATCCGCAATGCAGGCTTGGACCCGGAGAACTTACCCGAGAGTGACCCTAGCAAGATGAACTTTGGTGGCGGTGCTCAAAAAGCGTGGAAAGACATTTGGGGCTGCGGTCAAGGCATTGGCGCGGTGAAGGCGGTGGTGCCTGCGGCTGAGTTGGTGGCGCGTTTGAAACGTGAGTACCAAGAGGCTAAGCTGCGCTTCACGGCCTAGGTTTTAGCCCGATGTCATGCGCGAAGACCAAAAAATAGCCGCTTTTCAGCGGTTATTTTTTGAGGTGAAAGGGCCGGCTTCGTTTGGAACAAATACAGCTCGCCTTAAGCCCCCTTTAGCGCAATACGAGCACTGGCACACTGGCATGCGTCAACACCTGTTGTGTCTCGCTACCCAACAGCAAACGCTTGATGCCACGGCGACCGTGGGACGCCATCACAATCAAATCGGCTTTGTGTTTTTTGGCAGTACCAATCAGCGCGTCAGAGACGATGTCAGATTTGACCACCACGGCTTTCGCGTTGACGCCTTTTGCTTTGGCCGCTTTCAACACAGCGTCCAGCACTTTTTGTGCGCCATCGGTCCAACCTTTTTCAATTTTGGAAACCTCGGTGGCAGACAAAGGCAATGAGCCTTCGAAGTAGCTTTGTGGGTAACGTGGAGTGACCTTCACGGCGATCAATTCCGCGCCGCTCAAAGCAGCAAGTTCGATGGCGCTCGAAATGGCTTTCTTTGACAAGGTCGAGCCGTCGGTGGCGACCAAAATTCGTTTGTACATAAACTGCTCCTTTTGTTGATTTCGCATTGAGCTTACTCTGTTTGGCAGCGAGGGTTTTGACCCAAGTCAAGTTCAGATCAGGGCAAACCGTTAGGCTATAGACCTTATGCATTCAGATTCTTCGATGGCTGTCTTGCTTGATGACCGCCAAGAGTGGTTGCGATTCAGCCAACCACACAAAGCCAAAAACTCCCAAGATAGCGGTGACAACTGGGATTCCCATGTGGTGATTCAAGGCATGCACTGTGCTGCGTGTGCCTTCACGGTGGAAGAGGCGCTGCTTAATGTGCCAGGCGTCCGCTCGGTCGAAGTGAACGCCTCGACACACCGCGCCAAAGTGGTGTGGTCAGCGGATGTGGTCAAGCCCTCAGTTTGGATGGCTGCGATTGCAAAGGCGGGCTACAGCGCCTTGCCCGCAGCCGATAGCAACTTGCGCCAAGTCCGCCACGACGAAGGGCGACGCGCCCTGTGGCGTTGGTTGGTGGCGGGCTTTTGCATGATGCAAGTGATGATGTATGCCTACCCCGCCTATGTGGCACACGATGGCGACATCGCACCTGACATGGTATTTTTGTTGCGCTGGGCCTCGTGGGTGTTGACGTTGCCTGTGGTGCTGTTTTCGTGTGGGCCATTTTTCAGCAATGCCATGCGTGATATTCGTGGACGACGTGTGAGCATGGATTTACCAGTAGCCTTGGGGATGTTGATCACCTTTTTGCTCAGCTCTATAGCCACATTTGAGCCCGAAGGCGTGTTTGGTGCTGAGGTGTATTACGACTCGCTCACCATGTTCGTGTTCTTTTTGCTCACGGGGCGATGGTTAGAGTTGCGCTTGCGTGACCGCACCGCAGGCGCGCTAGAAGCATTGATGAATCGATTGCCCGATAGCGTCGAGCGTCAGTTGCCCAATGGCGAATTTGAGCGCGTAGCCGTGCGCCGTGTGATGGTGGGCGATGTGATTCGTGTGTCCCCTTCAGAAAGTTTTCCTGCCGATGGTGTGATTTTGCAAGGCCAGACATTGGTCGATGAAGCATTGTTGACGGGCGAGTCACACCCTCAAGCACGCGTCGTGGGCAACTCGGTGGTAGCAGGGAGCCATAACCTCAGCGGTATCGTCACTGTGCGCGTGGTGCAAGTGGGGGAGGGCACGCAGTTCTCTCAAATTGTGTCTTTGATGGAAAACGCCTCGTTGCAAAAGCCACGGTTGGCGCAACTGGCAGATCGGATTGCCAAACCTTTCTTGATTGGCGTGTTGGTGTTGGCGGCTTTGTCGGCCGTGTATTGGTGGCCGACCAACCCAGGGCATGCGCTGATGGTGGCGGTGGCTGTTTTGGTCGTGACCTGCCCATGTGCTTTGTCGCTGGCTACACCAGCCGCCATGTTGGCAGCGGCTGGCAACCTAGCGCGCCACGGCGTGCTGGTGCGTAACCTTCAGGCCTTGGAGTCTTTGGCTGACATTGATACGGTGATTTTTGACAAGACCGGCACGCTGACCCAAGACGGCCAGCGCATCACGCTCGTGATGACGGCCGAAGGTGTGACGCCTGCCCACGCCTTGAGCTTGGCTGCTGCGTTAGCCAAACACTCATTACATCCTTTCTCGCGAGCCTTGGTCAAAGCGTTTGAAGAATCAGAACAAAGCGAAAGTTTTGAAATGCAAGATGTCCAAGAAATGATTGGTCAAGGTCTAGAGGGCCTGTTAGATGGTGAGCTGCGTTTGGGCTCTTACTCTTTTTGTTCTTCAAAAACCAAGGGAATACCCGAATCCGCGATCGTTTGCCAAGTACACTTAGTAAGGGAAAACGAGTGGTTAGCGAGCTGGCAACTTTCTGAAGACGTGCGTGCTGATGCGGTGCAAACCGTGCAGGCGCTCAAGAGGTTGAAAGTCAATGTTTGGCTGCTTTCAGGCGATAAGCCTGAAACGGCCCAGCATGTCGCACAAAAAATAGGCATTTCTCAAGCATTTGGGGCGTGTACACCGCAAGAAAAGCTCTCACGTATGCGAGCCGCGCAGTTGAATGGTGCAAGGGTGGCGATGGTTGGGGACGGTCTAAATGACGGTCCTGTTTTAGCAGGCGCGCATGTGTCGATGGCATTTGGAAATGCAGTGCCCTTAGCTCAGTCCAAATCTGACTTGGTCTTGATGGGCGGCAGCTTGTTGGTGGTGGCGCAAAGCGTCAAGTTGGCTAGGCATACCCTGCGCGTCGTCAAGCAAAACTTGATGTGGGCTGCGGCTTACAACACTATTTGTGTGCCCTTGGCTGTGGTGGGTTTGTTGCCCGCTTGGTTGGCTGGTTTGGGAATGGCGCTCAGCTCGTTGTGGGTCGTGTTGAACTCTTTGCGACTCACCAAAGGATTTTGATGGATATCTTGTATTTGTTGATCCCGCTGTCGGTCTTGTTGGTGCTTTGTATCTTGGGTGGTCTCTGGTGGGCTATTTACAAGGGCCAATTTGACAGCGTGGAGCAAGAGGGTGAGCGTATTCTGCGAGACGATTGATTTGAATCAAAAACCCACAAGGGTGATTTGACGATACTGGTTTGAAAAATGAAAGGTGACCGATGAACTCATCAGAACAAGCCGTTTACAGCGACACCGTTGTACGGCAGTTTTCCATCATGGCGGTAGTTTGGGGTGTGGTTGGCATGTTGGTGGGTGTGATCATCGCCTCTCAACTGGCTTGGCCTGAACTTAACTTTGGCATTCCTTGGTTGACTTATGGCCGCTTGCGCCCGCTACACACAAATGCGGTGATCTTTGCCTTCGGCGGTTGCGCTTTGTTTGCCACCAGCTATTACGTGGTGCAACGCACCTGCCACACAGCCTTGTTCATGCCAAAGCTGGCCGCTTTCACTTTTTGGGGTTGGCAGCTGGTGATCTTGGCTGCAGCAGTCACTTTGCCATTGGGTTTCACGCAGGGCAAGGAATACGCTGAACTCGAGTGGCCGATTGATATTTTGATTGCTGTGGTGTGGGTCGCCTACGCCGTGGTGTTTTTCGGCACAGTTGGCATTCGTAAGGTCAAACACATCTACGTGGCCAACTGGTTCTACGGTGCGTTCATCATTGCTGTGGCTTTATTGCACATCGTTAACAGCGCTGCGGTTCCTGCGGGCATGACGAAGTCTTACTCTGCTTACGCTGGCGCACAAGATGCGATGGTGCAGTGGTGGTACGGTCACAACGCGGTGGGATTTTTCTTGACCGCTGGTTTCTTGGGCATGATGTATTACTTCATTCCAAAGCAAGCAGGTCGCCCCGTCTACTCTTATCGTTTGTCGATCGTTCACTTTTGGGCTTTGATCTTCACTTACATGTGGGCGGGTCCTCACCACTTGCATTACACCGCGTTGCCTGATTGGACGCAGTCTTTGGGCATGGTCTTCTCATTAATTTTGTTAGCGCCAAGCTGGGGCGGCATGATCAACGGCATCATGACGTTGTCTGGCGCATGGCACAAATTGCGTGACGACCCAATCCTGCGGTTCTTGATCGTCTCCTTGTCTTTCTATGGGATGTCTACGTTTGAAGGCCCCATGATGGCCATCAAAACTGTGAACGCCTTGAGCCACTACACAGACTGGACCGTCGGCCACGTGCACTCCGGGGCTCTGGGCTGGGTGGGCTTGGTGTCCATGGGTTCGATCTATTTCTTGATTCCTAAGTTGTTCGGCCGCAAGGAAATGTTCAGCGTCAAGGCGATCGAAGTTCACTTCTGGTTAGCCACTATCGGTATCGTGTTGTACATCGCTGCCATGTGGATTGCCGGTGTGATGCAAGGTTTGATGTGGCGCGCCATCAACGCCGACGGCACATTGACTTACACCTTCGTTGAGTCAGTCAAAGCCACTTATCCGTTCTACGTGATTCGAGTGGGCGGCGGCTTGTTGTATCTGAGCGGCATGCTCATCATGTTGTGGAACGTCCTCAAGACTGTCACGAGCGGTAACACCGTGACCGTGATGATTCCAGCACCTGCACACGCCTGAGGAGAAATACATGTCTGATAACAATTCCAAAGGCTTCTCCCACGCGAGCGTGGAGACCAATAACTTTTTGATGATTGTGTTGATCTTGATTGCCGTTGCTTTCGGCGGACTGGTTGAGATCGTCCCATTGTTCTTCCAAAAATCTACCACCGAGCCTGTGACGGGTGTAAAGCCTTTGACAGCCTTGCAACTGGCGGGGCGCGATGTTTACATCCGCGAAGGGTGCTACAACTGCCATTCACAAATGATCCGTCCGTTCCGTGCAGAAACTTTGCGCTATGGTCACTACTCTGTGGCTGGCGAGTCTGTGTATGACCACCCCTTCCAATGGGGTAGCAAGCGAACCGGTCCAGACTTGGCTCGCGTGGGGGGCAAGTACAGTGACGAATGGCATCGTGTCCACTTGAACAACCCTCGCGATCTTGTGCCTGAGTCCAACATGCCCGAATACCCATGGTTGGCCAAAAACTTGGTTGATGCCGATGACTTGCCTTCACACATGAAAGCCTTGCGCTCAGTGGGGGTGCCTTACACAGATGAAGAAATCGCTAAGGCGACAGAGGAAGTCACAGGTAAAACTGAGATCGAAGCAGTGATTGCTTTCCTTCAATCCCTTGGCCTCGCGCTCAAATAAGGAGGCACATTCATGGATGTCAATGATCTGCGCGTCATCACCACGGTGCTCTCATTTGCTGTGTTCATCGGCATCTTGGTGTGGACTTTTTCTAGACGTAACAAAGAAGATTTTGAGGTTGCCTCGAGGCTGCCCCTCGATCAAGACTAAGGCCATAGGCCTTTGTAAAGGAATCGAATCATGAGTGATTTCACAAGTAATTTTTGGTCGATCTTCGTGGCCGGCATCTCTATTTTGGGCGTCGTTTATTGTGCGCTGTTGCTCTGGTTTTCAGCAAAAGTCAAAGTGGGCGCACACGATCCAATCGACGGCACAACCGGCCACGTGTGGGACGAAGACCTGCGCGAAATGAACAATCCGCTGCCACGTTGGTGGTTGTGGTTGTTCATCATTACCATGGTGTTTGCTGTGGTGTACGGCATTGCTTACCCAGGCTTGGGTAGCTTCGCTGGCAAGTTGGGCTGGACATCTGAAGGTCAATACGAGGCCGAAGTGGCCAAGGCCAACAAAGACCTCGAGCCTTTGTATGCCGCCTTCAACGCACAAACCCCAGAGCAACTGTCTCAAGACCCCAAAGCCATGGCGGTAGGCGAGCGTTTGTTCATGAACAACTGCGCCCAATGTCACGGCTCTGATGCACGAGGCTCAAAGGGCTTTCCTAACCTGACCGACAAGGACTGGTTGCATGGTGGGACTACAGAAAAAATCAAAGAGACTTTGACAAAAGGCCGTATCGGTCAAATGCCACCTATGGCAGCTGCCGTGGGCGCGCCTGACGACATTCGCAATGTCTCACACTATGTGTTGAGCCTGTCGGGTAGTCCACACGACTCCGTGCGTGCTGCTTTGGGTAAAGGTAAGTTTGGCGCGTGTGCTGCCTGTCACGGGCCTGATGGTGCTGGCATGCAAGCCATGGGCTCAGCCAACCTCACCGACAAAATCTGGTTGCATGGCTGGGGCGAAGAAGCCATCACGGCGATGATTAACAACGGTAAAGTCAATCAAATGCCAGCGCAAGAAGGCCGTTTGACAGCGTCGCAAATCCATGTGTTGACGGCCTATGTTTGGGGCTTCTCTAACAAACCCGCGGCCACAAGGTAAAACACTTTGAATTCTGCTGATGACGCTAAGCAGCGCAAAACCATCCCCATCGTTCCAGAGCCCTCGGGCTCTGCGGACGAGGCGATGGTTTCGCTTTATGCTGCATCTCAAAAAATCTACCCTCGCTCTGTCGAGGGCGTCTTTGCCTATTGGCGTTGGATTTTGGTTGTCCTGACGCAATTGGTTTTTTACGGCTTGCCTTGGTTTGAATGGGGCACACGCCAGGCGGTGTTGTTTGATTTGGCATCACGCCGCTTTTATATTTTTGGTTTGGTCTTGTACCCACAAGACTTCATTTATCTCACAGGACTGCTGGTGATCTCAGCCTTGGCGCTGTTTTTGTTCACCGCCGTGGCCGGTCGCTTGTGGTGTGGCTATGCCTGTCCACAAACTGTGTACAGTGAAATATTCTTATGGATTGAACGTAAGGTCGAAGGTGACCGTTCAGCCCGTATGCGCTTGGATGACGCCAATTTCTCGATGGAGAAACTGGTCAAAAAATGTTACAAGCACATCATCTGGATCTTTTTATCGATCTGGACGGGCTTTACTTTTGTAGGCTACTTCACGCCGATTCATGAATTGGCGACGGAGTTCTTCCTGACTCAAATGAGTTCATGGGAAGTTTTCTGGGTTTTCTTCTACGCCTTTGCCACTTATGGCAACGCAGGCTTCATGCGCGAACAAGTTTGTAAATACATGTGCCCGTACGCGCGCTTTCAAAGTGCCATGTTTGACAACGACACACTCATCGTGACTTATGACGCAGCGCGTGGCGAGCCCCGAGGACCACGCGCCAAAAGTGCCGATGCAAGCTTGTTGAACTTAGGCGCTTGCGTTGATTGCAGCTTGTGCGTGCAGGTTTGCCCAACAGGAATCGATATTCGCGATGGATTGCAGTATGAATGTATTGGCTGCGGTGCTTGTGCTGATGTTTGCGACACCGTAATGGACAAGCTCGGATATGCCCGTGGCTTGGTGCGTTACACCACGCAAAACGCGATTGACAACCAATGGACGTCGAATCAAATGCGGCAACGTTTGATGCGTCCTCGCATCCAGATTTACACCATGATTTTGGTCGCGGTGACAGTGGGTTTGTTGGTCTCACTCAGTTTACGCACGCCGTTCAAGGTGGATGTTGTGCGTGACCGCTCCACACTCTCGCGCATCACCGAGGACGGCACATTAGAAAACGTTTATCGTTTACAGATCATGAACGCGGCTGAAAATGCGCAGACCTATCGTTTGTCCGTGAAAGGCTTACCGAACCTGAAAATCATCACTGACACTGAAGTGATGGTTGACCCTGCTCAAGCCCGCTGGATTGTTCTGCGTGCTGATATTCCCTATGGCTCTGTTGAGAGTGGGTCCCACAAAATCATGTTTGAAATTCAGGCGCAGGGCAGTAACGAGTTTGTGATCGAAAAATCTGTGTTCATCGTTCCTAGGTAATTCATCATGAAACAACAAACAACCGATACCAAACCTTGGTGGCGATATGGCCACGTCTGGCTCATCATCGCCGGGCCTTCTGCAGTCATCGTGGCTGGCTTTATTACCTTGGGTATTGCCATTGGTAGGCCTGACCCTGTGATTGCGGACGATTATTACAAACGTGGCTTGGAGATCAACAAAACCCTGGCCGCTGAAAAAGACCTTCAGCTCGCACCTGCCATGCAGTCGCGTAATCATGTGGTCACGCCAAAGCCCGATTCAGCCAAGGCCGAGTCCCTCACGAAAACCCCATGAGTGCACGACATCATCAGCGCTTAAACTGAAGCAAATTCCTTTTCAGGAGAATTCAAATGTTGGCTCAACGAATGATGTGGATCGTATGGCCCGCCTTTTTGGTGGCGGGTGTACTAGAAATGTTCGTGTTTGCCTTTGTCGATCCGCAAGATCTTCAATGGTTTGGTCATCCCATTGAAATGTCGCGGCAGGGCGTTTACACATTGTCCTTCTTTGTGTTTTGGACCATCACTTCGGCATCAAGTGCATTGACAACATTGCTGTCGCTGTCGCCCTTCGAGGCAGCTGCTGTTTAATTAATTGGTTTGGCAGTTTTGTGAATTCATGATCTGCTTGAGTCCCTCAGGATTCAAAATTCGGACATAGCGTTGCTTGACTTCTACCAAACCGTCATCCACAAACTTTGAAAACGTGCGGCTGACGGTCTCGAGTTTGAGACCCAAATAACTGCCAATCTCTTCGCGCGTCATGCGCAACACCAGCTCTGTCTGCGAAAAGCCCCTTGCGTGCAAGCGTTGCACCAAATTTAGCAAGAAGGCTGCTAAGCGTTCTTCGGCGCGCATACTACCTAGCAACAACATCACACCGTTTTCACGCACAATTTCGCGGCTCATGATCTTGTGCACATGACGTTGCAACGAGGTGATTTCGCGTGAGAGTTCTTCGATTCGATCAAACGGCATCACACAAACTTCTGCATCTTCTAGCGCCACGGCATCACAGGTGTGGTGGTCGCTGACAATACCGTCCAAGCCAATGATTTCACCCGCCATTTGAAATCCCGTCACTTGGTCTCGACCGTCTTCAGCAGAGATGCGTGTTTTGAAAAAGCCTGTTCGGATGGCATACAGCGCATTGAACTTGTCGCCGTTTCTAAACAAGTTGTCGCCACGCGCCACTTTGCGTCGCGTCGCCACCACATCATCTACACGCTCCATCTCGCTCTCGCTTAAACCTAGTGGCATGCAGAGCTCACGCAAATTGCAGTTAGAACAGGCGACTTTGATGCTGATGGGATTCATGGGTGTGAACAGTCATTTGTGTTGATACAGGTCAACTTTTAAAACACCGACACATCTATTATGGAGCGCATATTTAGGTGTGAACTTATGCATTCTCTTGTGTTGAATCCAGAACTCTTGCAACGTTACGATGTGACCGGTCCTCGCTACACCTCGTACCCCACAGCTGACCGATTTGTGGAAGCGTTTTGCGAGGCAGATTACTTGCAAGCACTTGAGCAGCGCCGAGATGGTGTGGGGGCAAAAGCCTACCCTTTGTCACTTTATGTCCACATTCCTTTTTGTGAGTCGCTTTGTTATTACTGTGCTTGTAATAAGATCATCACCAAGCACCATGAGCGCGGGGCCGAATACTTGCAATACCTTGAGCGCGAGGTCAACCTCAACATTGCCCACTTAGGCGAAGGTCAAGTGATGTCGCAGTTACATCTAGGCGGTGGCAGCCCTACATTTTTGAGCGATGCTGAATTAGCCAAGCTCATGGCCATGTTGCGTCACAATTTTCAGTTTGCACCGGGTGGTGAATATTCCGTGGAGATTGACCCCCGCACGGTCACGCAGGAACGTCTGGCTGCCCTGGCAGAGCAGGGCTTTAATCGCTTGAGCTTTGGGGTACAAGATTTTGAGCTGGCTGTGCAAAAAGCCGTACACCGTATCCAACCCGCAGAGCAGGTGTTTGATTTGGTAGCTGCCTCGCGAGTGTTGGGCTTTGAGTCGGTCAACATCGATTTGATTTATGGCTTGCCCATGCAAACGCCCGAAACCTTCGAGCGAACGCTAGGGCAAGTCACCCAGCTGCGACCTGATCGTATTGCTTTGTACGCCTATGCGCATTTACCCGAACGTTTTAAGCCACAGCGCCGTATTCACGCACAAGACTTGCCGGCTGCTAAATCTAAGTTGCTCATGCTGTCGAGTGCCATGCGCGTTTTGATGGCCGCTGGTTATGTGTATGTGGGCATGGATCACTTTGCGTTACCTACTGACGCTCTGGCTGTAGCCAAACGACAAGGCCGTTTGCACCGCAACTTTCAGGGCTACAGCACACAACCCGATTGCGACCTGATCGCTTTGGGCGTGTCTTCTATTGGGCGTGTGGGGCCGACCTTCAGCCAAAACGTCAAGACCTTGGATGAGTACTACGACTTGCTCAACCAAGGCCGTTTGCCTGTGGCACGTGGTATGGCGCTTTCGCGTGACGATTTGGTGCGACGCACGGTCATCATGGGCCTGATGTGCCAAGGCAGTGTGTTGTTTGAATCGGTGGAGTTGGCGCACTTGGTGGACTTTAAACAGTACTTTGCACCCGAGTTGGAAAGCTTGGCAGCCATGCAAGATCAAGGTTTGTTGACCCTCGATGACTCGGGCATTCAAGTGACCGAGCTAGGTTGGTTTTTTGTGCGTGGCGTCGCCATGGTGTTTGACAAATACCTGCAAGCCGACAAGAACCGCGCAAGGTTCTCTAAAATCATCTGATGAACACCACGTTGGCTCTCACCGCACTTCTTATGGGCCTTGCGGGTGGGCCCCATTGTTTGGCCATGTGCGGTGCGGCTTGTGCTGGCATTGGTCGTGCCGCCCAAAAGCAAACAGGCGGGCAGGGGGTATCTGCCATGCTGCTGTTTCAGCTAGGCCGCATCATCGGCTATAGCGTGTTGGGTGCGTTGGCCGCCAGCACCATGCAAGGTGTGGGTTGGCTCAGCACGCAGTCGGCTGTGTTTAGACCTGTTTGGACGATGTTGCACATCGTGGCGTTCATGATGGGTGGCTTGTTGCTTTGGCGTGGCGAGCAACCCATTTGGTTGGAAGTCTTTGGCCGTGTCATTTGGCGGCGTGTGCAAAGCATGACCGCTCACCTCAAACTGCGCAACGGTGGGCCGGTTATCTTGGGAGTGTTGTGGGCTTTGATGCCTTGCGGTTTGTTGTATGGCGCACTCTTGGTCGCGGCACTGAGCAACAGTCCCTCAGAGGGCGCGGGTGTGATGGCTTTGTTTGCACTCGGCAGCGCCGTGGTGCTGACCATTGGCCCTTGGGTGTGGCTGCGGCTGAGTGGTGGACAAATCATGGCCACTGGCGATGGCGCATGGGGTGTGCGATTGGCAGGCCTCGCTTTGGCTGTCAGCTCTGGCTGGGCCTTGTGGATGGGCTTGGTCGAGTACCAAGCGCCGTGGTGCTTGGTACCTCAGTGATCAGCCCGACAAGCCTTTGTAAAACATGTAGGCAGCCAGCAAATACAAAACGCTAGCAAATATGCGTTTGAGTTTTTTCACCGGCAGCATGTGCGCCGCTTTGGCACCTAATGGCGCTGTGAAAACGCTGCATGCTGCAATGATGACCAAGGCAGGCATCCAGATAAAGCCAAACGCATCGTTAGGCAAGCCTTGCACCGACATGCCGCTGACGATGTAACCCGCCACGTTGGCTACCGCAATCGGAAACCCCAGAGCTGCGCTGGTGGCCACGGCGTTATGAATCGCCACATTGCACCAGGTCATGAATGGCACGCTGATAAAACCGCCGCCCGCACCAACCAAGCCAGAGATAAAGCCAATCACACCACCCGCGCCCATGAGGCCTGCTGTGGCAGGCACTTGGCGAGCGGCCGCTGGCTTTTTGTCCAAGAACATTTGGGTGGCAGAAAAGCCCACAAACAAACCAAAGAAGATGGCCAAGTAAGAGCCTTTGAGCAACGCAAACACACCCAAGCTGCTGATCAGGCTGCCCAGCACAATGCCTGGCGCTAATCCTTTGACGAGGTCCCAACGCACCGCACCGCGTTTGTGGTGCGCACGCACGCTAGACACCGAGGTGAAGATGATGGTAGCCATGGAGGTGGCAATGGCCATCTTGACAGCCAAGTCGGCATCCACACCACGATGCGACAACATGAACGTGATGAAAGGGACCATCACCATGCCACCGCCAATGCCAAGCAAGCCCGCTAAAAAGCCAGTGCAAATACCTAGCGTGGCAAGTTCGACAATCAGTTGGGGTTGGAAATCCATGAGGTGCAGGCCTTAAAAATAAAAAGGTGTCTGCAAGGCTCCTCAAGACCGTCAT
>CAJBHE010000177.1 GCA_903952885.1 uncultured Burkholderiales bacterium | reverse complement strand
CCTCATCCGCTACCGCAAAGCCAGCAGCAGCGCCATCAGCACCCCGTGGACCTCTGACAGCGGCCGAGCAACAACGACTCGCCAAGCTCAAACGCGAGCAGATAAACGATGCGTTTCATGGCCGACTTGCAGGTATCAAGCACAACGTGGACGCACTCAACGGCCGCTTGACGGACCTTGAAGACAAAGTTCACAAAGAAGACGAAAAACTTGAAAAAGGCAACCCCGAAGATTTCGATATCGACCTCGACTAGGGCCTTGTCACCCAAATGCCACGGCTTTGGCCTCATCCTGTTTACGATCCGAGCCTGCTACATCCGCAGGCATTTTTGTTTTTGGAGTTTCTGTGAGCCACCTTTTTTCTGAATTCACCCTCACCTCGCCAAGTGGCCCGCTGAACTTGGCCAACCGAGCCATCGTGGCCCCTATGTGCCAATACTCGGCAGACAACGGCCAAGCGACCGATTGGCACTTGACGCATTGGACCAGCCTGCTCAACAGCGGCGCTGCCATGTTCATCATCGAAGCGACCGCCGTGGTGCCCGAAGGCCGCATCACACCTTTGTGTTTGGGTTTGTGGGACGACGCGACCGCTGCGGCCTTGCAAGACAAGCTGCACCGCGCGCGCAAACTCGCACCCAAGGTACCCGTGTGCATTCAACTCGCCCATGCGGGCCGCAAGGCATCCAGCGCAGCGCCTTGGCAGGGCGGTCAGTTACTGACCCCAGCACAAGGTGGCTGGGCTACAGAAGCCCCCTCAGCCATTCCCCACTTAGCGCAAGAAACAGCCCCACACGAGCTAGACACAAAAGGCCTAGAGCGCATCAAACAAGCCTTTGCCAAAGCCGCCCAACTTGCCGAGGCCATGGGCATTGAAGCCATCGAATTGCACGGCGCACACGGCTACTTGTTGCATCAGTTCTTGTCACCCATCGCCAACCACCGCACCGACGCCTATGGCGGCAACTTTGACAACCGCACACGTTTTCCGATGGAAGTGTTTGAGGCTGTACGTGCCGTTTACAAAGGCTCATTGGGCATGCGCATTTCTGCCTCAGACTGGGTGGAGAACGGCTGGACGCCAGAGGAAACCGCCGACTTCTCGCTGCGCTTGAAACTCGCCGGCGCAGACTTCGTGCACATTTCATCGGGTGGTGTGGCTGCTCAACAAAAAATTGCTGTCGGCCCCGAATACCAAGTGCCCTTCGCCAAACTGGTGAAGCAAAAAACTGGCATGCCTACCATCACAGTAGGCCTGATCACCGAACCGCAACAAGCCGAAGACATTTTGGTACGCGGCGACGCCGACCTCATTGCACTCGCCCGTGCCTTCCTTTATAAGCCACGCTGGGTGTGGGAAGCCGCTGCAGATTTACATGGCAAGGTGCAAGCCAGTCCGCAGTATTGGCGCTGCATGCCGCGTGAGGCACAGGGCATTTTTGAAGCCGTGCAAATGGGGCAACGATAAAAACCAACTGGAGACATCACATGAAACACCTCACACGCCGCAGCCTCAACGCAGCATTGATTGCCACCACCGTTATCAGCTCAAGCGCCTTCATCGCGCCACTCGCAGCGCATGCACAAGCCGACACATACCCGAGCAAACCCATCACCTTGGTGGTGCCTAACCCACCCGGTGGCTTGGTGGACACCTCGGCCCGTTTGGTAAGCGAGCCTTTGGCACGCCTGACCGGTCAATCGGTGGTGGTGGACAACAAGCCGGGCGGCAGCGGCAACTTGGCCTATTCAAATGTGGCACGTAGCGCCAAAGATGGCTACACCGTGTTGGTGTCTTACTCGGGCTATCACATTGCCAACCCTATCTTGATGGACAAACTGCCGTGGGAGCTGAAAGACCTCACGCCCGTGGGCCTCATCACCGTGGCCACCAACGTCATTGCGGTGCACCCCTCTGTGCCCGCCAACAACTTGAAAGAGTTCATCGCGTGGGCCAAACAAAACCCAGGCAAGCTCAACTACGCCTCACAAGGCAATGGGTCGGTATCGCACATCGGTACGGAAATTTTCAAACAGCAAACCGGCATTGATATGACGCATGTGCCCTACAAGGGTTCTGGTCAAGCCATTCAAGACGTGTTGGCTGGCCAAGTGCAAGTGTTCATCAGTACGCCGCCCTCGGTGATGGGCCATGTGCAAAGTGGCAAGCTCAAGGCTTTGGCGGTGACCGGTAAAACACGTCACCCCCAACTGCCACAAGTGCCCACAGCTTCAGAAGCAGGCTTGAGCGGCTTTGAGTTGGAGTCATGGGTCGCCTTGTATGTGGCCAACGGCACGCCTAAAGATGTGGTGCAAAAGTTGTCAGCGGATGTCAAGCGCAGCATGGAGTTGCCCGAGACCAAGCAACGGGCCGATGCCGCAGGCGTGGAAGTGCGTTACCTCACACCCGAGAACACCACCAAGCTGTTAGAGCGCGACACCACCAGCTGGGCCAAAGCCATCAAGGCAGGCAACATCAAGTTTGATTGATCAGGCCAAACCTGATTTCGTATCCGAATAGCGCAGCTGCAAACGCAGCTCGCGCTTCATGCGCGTGTTCACCATCCGGCGCGACTCGCTCATGAAACTCAGCTGCATCGCCGGAAGCTCAGTTTGAGCTTTCGCGCGGCTGATGCGTGGCGGCTTGGCCAAGCCGTAAAGGTCTGCGGCCATGTCAAAGTAATCACCCATCAGCATTTGGCTGTCGTCGTTCACGTTGTACGTGCGTTGCGACTGACCGCGCCACAGCGCCAGCTGGCAAGCACGCGCCAAATCATCGGCATGAATGTGGTTGGTGAACACATCATCCTCACGCGCCAGCAAGGGCGTGCCGCGCAGCAAACGCTCACGCGGTGTGCCGCCCTCGCGGTCAGGTGCGTAGATGCCAGGAATACGCAGCACACTCACCCGCACAGCACTCGATCGCAAGCGTCCAAAATGACGCACGCGCGCTTCAGCATCCACGCGGCGCTGGGCTCTGGGTGTGATGGGGTTCACCCTGCGGTTCTCATCTACCCACGCGCCCGCACAGTCGCCGTAGACACCGCTGGTCGAGCCGTACACCACGCTGCTCGGCGCATTGCGGCGCATCAACATTCGGGTCAGCGCCAAAGTGCGCGGGTCTGTGCTGTCCAGCAAAGGCGGGGGGGCGAGGTGCAGCACACGCGTGGCCCAGCCCGCCAAGCGTTGCAACGAAGCTGGCGCATCCAAATTGCCAACCACGGGCGTCACGCCTTGGGCGCGCAAGCTGGCCACGCGCTCATGGCTAGAGGTGAGCGCTACCACCTGCACATGGCGCTGCACGCGCACGACGCGCTGGCCCACATCACCGCAGCCGATGATGAGCAAACGCTCGCGTTTGAAACGAGAAGGCAAAGCGCCGAGGGGGGATTGATTGGAAGGCAAAATACACCTTGTAAAAGTTCAAGGATACCCAAAGATGAGTTTCAACATCACGGTCCAGCCCAGCGGCCGCGCATTCACCGCCACTTCTGACGAAACCTTGCTGGCCGCTGGCCTGCGCCAAGGGATTGGCCTGCCCTACGGCTGCAAAGACGGCGCGTGCGGTTCATGCAAATGCAAAAAGATTTCAGGTGACGTCACCCACGGCACGCACCAAGAAAAAGCCCTGAGCGCTGAAGAAGAAGCCAACGGCTTTGTGCTCACCTGCTGTGCCACTGCGCACAGCGATGTGGTGTTGGAATCGCGCCAAGTGGTAGAAGAAGGCGCGTTCCCCATCAAGAAAATGCCCGTGCGTGTGGTCTCGTTGGAGAAAGCCTCGCACGACGTGATGATCGTCAAGTTGCAACTGCCCGCCGCTGACCCGATGAAATTCCACGCCGGTCAGTACGTTGACTTTTTGTTGCGCGACGGCGACCGCCGCAGCTACTCGATGGCCAATGCACCACACACCTTCGTGGAAGGATCGCCCGCGATTGAGCTGCACATCCGTCACATGCCCGGCGGCAAGTTCACCGACCACGTGTTTGGCGCGATGAAAGAAAAAGAAATCCAACGCATCGAAGGCCCACAAGGCAGTTTTTTCTTGCGTGAAGACTCTGACAAACCTTTGGTTTTCTTGGCATCAGGCACAGGCTTTGCGCCCATCAAGGCTATTCTTGAGCACATGCAACACAAAGGCAACACACGCCCTGCGACCCTCTATTGGGGTGGTCGCCGTCCTGCGGATCTGTATTTGCACGACTGGGTTCAAGCCCAACTCGCGACCATGCCAAACCTCACCTACGTGCCCGTGGTGTCTGACGCTTTGCCCAATGACCACTGGGCAGGCCGTACAGGTTTTGTGCATGCCGCGGTGTTGCAAGACCATCCCGACCTCAGCAGCTACCAGGTCTATGCCTGCGGCGCGCCCATCGTGGTTGACTCGGCCCGCGCGGCCTATACCCAAGCGGGCTTACCGACAGACGAGTTTTATGCGGACTCTTTCACCTCTGCTGCTGATAAAGCTTGATCCTTTATCCCCCCTCGCCATGTCAATCATCACACCTCACCCAGATCTCGAAATCAACGACATCGAGATCCATCAGCCTGTGCAGTGGCTGGCACTCGCTTGGAAAGACATGGAGCGTTGCCCCACTGCGGGTGTGACGCATGGCTTAATTCTGGCCATGATTGGCGGGGGGTTGTTTTGGTTTGCACGCCAGGAGTTTTGGTGGATTGCAGCCATGTTGTCCGTCTGCATGATCGTGGCTCCCCTGCTTGCCACTGGCTTGTACGACATCAGTCGTCGCTTGGAGCGCAATCAAGAATCCACATTGACTGATGCATTGCGCATTTGGATCAGTGGGGACAAACGCCTCATTCAATTTGGCTTTTGCCTAGCAGCTTGCAGCGGTACTTGGCTGATGTGCTCAGCTGGATTGGTTCATTGGTTACTACCCACCAGTGTGCAGACGCCCGCAGACTTTTTGCGTTTGGTGGTGCTGCAACCCAATATGGGCTTGTTCGAGCTCTGGGTCTTGATGAGCGCGCTCATCGCAGCACCCATGTTTGCTTCAACATTAGTCACCATCCCATTGCTGATGGATCACCCCACCCTCACCCTTGAACAAGCCATTTTGACGAGCTGGCGTGTGGTGGCTGTAAACCCCTTTTCCATGGCTTGCTGGGCGGGCCTGTTGTGCTTGTTCACGGCACTTGGTATTGGCTCAGCTTTTTTAGGCTTGCTGGCGGTAGTCCCGATGCTTGGACACGCCAGTTGGCACGCCTATCGAGACTTGGTGAGCTATGACCCAATGGTGCACTGAGCCCTCATGACCGAAGAACAATTTGCCCAATTTGGGCTGACCTTTGGCGTGGGCGGCTTCATGCTTTACATGCTGTTCATTATTTTCCAGCTCGCACGCGAATCCAAAGCGGGCAAGTTCGGCACATTTGTGTTGTTCTTGGTGCTGGCCTTTGGCATGCTGGGCTTTGTGGCCAAGCAAGTCCTGATTTGGATGATGGAGGGCTAAGCCCTCCTTTCAAACGCAGGCTCATTCGCCCAAATAAGCTTGGCGCACTTTAGGATCGTGCAGCATCTCATGCGCATCACCACTCAAGGTGATCAAGCCCGATTCCATCACATAGCCACGGTCTGCAATTTGCAGTGCACGGCTGGCGTTTTGCTCCACCAACAAAATCGTCACGCCTTGGGCTGACACCTCCTGAATCACTTCAAAAATCTTGTCCACCATGATGGGCGACAAGCCCATCGACGGCTCGTCGAGCAACAGCACTTTGGGGCGACTCATCAAAGCGCGCCCCATGGCTAACATTTGTTGCTCGCCGCCCGACATCGTGCCCGCCAGTTGGTCACGACGTTCTTTGAGGCGAGGGAAAGTAGCAAACACGCGTTCGATGTCGTCAGCAATCGCGGCGTTGTCGTCGCGAATGTAAGCACCCATTTGCAGGTTTTCCAGAATCGTCATGCGTGTGAACACACCGCGACCTTCGGGCACCATGGCTAGGCCCTGTTGCACCAAGTCCCATGGGCCTTGGCCGTCAATGGTTTTGCCTGCCAACTCAATACGACCACCACCCAAAGGCAGCAGCCGCGTAATGGCTTTCATGGTGGTGGTTTTGCCAGCGCCGTTAGAGCCGATGAGCGAGACCAACTCGCCCTCGCGCACCTCCAAGCTCACGCCTTTGACGGCTTGAATGCCGCCATAAGCGACTTTCACATCATTGACGCTCAGCAGCACCGTTGCGTTATCGTGCTTCATGTCAATGCTCCCCATGCGCTGATTGCGAGCCAAGATAGGCTTCAATCACTTGCGGGTCGCGCTGCACATCGGCTGGTGTGCCTTGGGCAATCACTTTGCCGTAGTCAAGCACCGTCACGCGGTCACACAGGCCCATGACCAACTTCACATCGTGCTCAATCAACAACACGGTGCGGTGATCGCGGCGAATTTTGTCGATCAGCTCGCGTAGCTGCACTTTCTCGGTGGCGTTCATGCCAGCAGCAGGTTCATCCAACGCAATGAGCTGTGGGTCGGTCGCCAAAGCACGCGCAATTTCTAAGCGGCGTTGGTCACCATAGCTCAGCGTGCGGGCTTTGTAGTCGGCCAAGTTGGCAATGCCCACATAGTCGAGCAGCTCACGCGCGCGTTGCTCAATTGCGAGCTCTTCGGCTTTGAATTTAGCGGTTCGAAAAATCGCACCGAGCAAGCCAGAACTGGTGCGCACATGACGGCCCACCATCACGTTTTCAAGCGCGGTCATCTCGGCGAACAAACGGATGTTTTGAAACGTGCGTGCAATGCCCGCTTGTGCCACCAAGTGCACTTCGGTCGGCTCATAAGGTTTGCCAGCCAATTCAAAGCTGCCGCTGTCGGGCGTATAAAGGCCCGTGATGACGTTGAAAAACGTGGTTTTACCCGCGCCGTTCGGGCCAATCAAACCATAGACCTGACCACGCTCAATCTGCATGCCCACATCGCCCAAGGCTTGCAAACCGCCAAAGCGCTTGGAAATATCAGAGACGTTCAACACGAGGTCGCTCATCGCGCGCCTCCTTGTGGGTTGAGGTTTTTGCCGTGTTCGGGCGTGGGCCACAAACCGCGTGGATGCCACAACATGATGGTGACCATCGCCAAGGCAATCAACAACTGGCGCATGATGGCCGCGTCCAGTCGACCATCGGTCATCTCTTGAATCGGGCCAGCGACAAATCGCAGCACCTCGGGCAATGCGGCCAACAGCACGGCACCCAAGATCACACCCGGCAAATGACCCAAGCCACCCAACACCACCATCGCCACAATCATCACCGACTCCATGAGGCTGAACGACTCAGGCGACACAAAACTTTGGAACGATGCAAACATCGCCCCCGACACACCGCCAAACGACGCACCCATACCAAAGGCCATGAGCTTTAAGTTGCGCGTATTCAGGCCCATGGCTTTGGCTGCAATTTCGTCTTCACGAATCGCCATCCATGCGCGGCCAATGCGCGAGTATTCAAGCCGGTGACAAATCACCACACTCACCACCACCAGCGTGAGGAAGAGGTAGTAATACAAGGTGACCGAAGGAAACTCAATGAAGCCCAAGTCCAAACGCTTCGAGAGTGAGTAGCCAAAGATCGACACCGCATCTATCTGGCCCAATCCTCGCGGCCCGTTGGTGATGTTGACGGGGTTATCCAGGTTGTTCAAAAACACACGGATGATTTCGCCAAAGCCCAAGGTGACGATGGCCAAGTAGTCGCCACGCAGCTTCAAGGTAGGCGCGCCCAACAGCACGCCAAACAAACCTGCCAAGCCAGCGGCCATTGGCAGTACCAACCAAAAGCTCAAATGCAGCCCATCAGGGAACATCACCGCCAACCAAGGAAACACCTCGGTCAAATGCGGCGAAGCCAACAAGGCAAACATGTACGCGCCCACGGCAAAGAAGGCCACGTAGCCCAAGTCGAGCAAGCCCGCGTAGCCCACCACAATGTTCAGGCCCAGCGCCAGCAACACATACAGCAGCGACATGTCGGCAATGCGCACCCAGGCATTGCCAAAGCTTTGCAACACCAGCGGCAAGCCCAACAGCAACACAGCCATCAACCAACGGTTAGAGAAAAGTTTGTGCGTCATGGTGATCAAGCCCTGTCTGCCACGCGCTCTCCCAACAAGCCCGAGGGGCGCAGGGTGAGCATGACGATCAACACGATGAACGCCAAGATGTCGGTGTAGTGACTGCCCAGCACACCGCCTGTGAGGTCGCCCAAGTACCCAGAGCCAATCGACTCGATCAAGCCCAACAGCAAGCCGCCCACCACTGCACCAGCCAAATTGCCAATGCCGCCAAACACCGCCGCCGTGAACGCTTTGAGGCCCGGCAAGAAGCCCATCGCATGATGTGCTGTGCCGTAGTTCATGGCCCACATCACACCCGCAATGGTGGCGAGCACCGCACCGATGATGAAGGTCGCTGAAATCACCACATCGGGCTTCACGCCCATGAGACTCGCCACTTTGGGGTTCTCTGCGGTGGCGCGCATGGCGCGACCCAGCTTGGTGCGATTGACCAACCACGACAACACCGCCAAGGCAACTGCGGTCAAACCCAAAATCATCAACTGGGTGGGCGTGATGACCGCCTCGCCAATTTCAAACGGCGTGGTGGGCAAGAGTGAGGGGAAAGGTTTGTAGCTGGGCTTCCACACAATCATGGCCAGCGTTTGCAACAAGATGGACATGCCAATCGCAGTGATCAGCGGGGCCAACTTAGGCGCGTTGCGCAGTGGGCGATAGGCAATTTTTTCAATCGCGAAGTTCAATGCCGCCGCAGCGATGGAAGCCAACACCATGGAGATGAGCAGCACCACCCACCCTGGCATATCGGGCATGAGAGGTTGCAAAAAGCCAATGACCGACCAGCTGCACAACGCACCAATCATCAATACTTCGCCATGCGCAAAGTTGATGAGGTTGATGATGCCGTAGACCATGGTGTAACCCAAGGCCACCAGCGCGTACATGCTGCCTAGCACCAAGCCGTTGATGACTTGTTGAAGCAAGACGTCCATTTGTTATTTACCTGCTTGTTTGTTTTTATCGCGCAAGTGGCGCAATTTGTCAGCGATT
>CAJBHE010000176.1 GCA_903952885.1 uncultured Burkholderiales bacterium | reverse complement strand
GGGCCATCATCTCTAGGTCAATCATCGACGCTTCGTCGACCACCACCACATCGGTGGCGAGCTGGTGCACTTGGTTTGCGCGGCTATTGGTTTGCAACAAGCGGTGCAACGTTTGCGCTTGGCTGGGCATGTACGGGCGCTTATCAGGCGGCATCTTGGTGAGTGCGTTGCTGATGGATTCGGTCAACCGAGCCGCTGCTTTGCCCGTGGGGGCAGCCAAGTGAATTTGCAGCTCGCGTGGCGACGTGCGCACCAAGAGCGATAGCAGCTTCACCACCGTGGTGGTCTTGCCCGTGCCCGGCCCGCCGGTGATGAGGGTGATGCGGTTTTGTGCAGCCACCTCGCAGGCCAAGCGTTGCATGTCAGGCGCACCGTCGTTGTTGGGTGTGAACAACTCGTCTAAGCGTTGCTGCAAATCTGCAGGCACTTCGCAGGGCAGGGCCAAGCGCTGCGCGATGTTGTGTCGAATGTTTTGCTCAGCCGTCCAAGCGCGGCGCAAATACAAACGTGCGCCTTGATTGTCTTCGGTCAGCACCAGCGGCGAAGCATCGCCTTGTGTCCACGGCAAGGTGGCGGCGGCCTCATGCAGCTTGCTTGGGAGCGTGGCGGTTTGTTCGTCGGTCCAGCCTAGCAACTCAGCAGCTTGCGTTTGCAGCGTGGCAAGGTCTAGGCACGCATGGCCGCGTCCCCATTGGTGGCTTGTCAGTGCTGCCAGCCACAAGTGGCGTGGGTCGTCACTGGGTTGCTTGCTGTGCAGCAAGTTGGCCAGTGATTTGTCCAAACCCGTCAGGGGCGTGGATTGGGCCCATGACGCGTGCAACAGCGGTAGCAGGGAGGCGGCAGCGGCTTTGGTCATGCCGCCACGCGTTGAAGCAAAGCTTCTTGCGCCAATGTGTTGATGCTCTTGCCTTCGGCTTGCGCCACGATGGCCAGCTTTTCGTGCAGCTCAGTCGGAATGCGCAAATTGAACTTGCCCGAGAAATTGCGGCGCGGTTCAATGCCTTTTTCGCGACACACCTCTAAAAACACTTCGAGTGATTTTTTAAATTCAGCACGCAGCTCTTTGGGGTTCTTGCCGTAAAAGTCTGCACCGCCCGTGAGGCCCAAGATTTCGCCTCTGAACATGTCCAGCTCTGCGTCGTATTCAATCTTGGCGTTGTAGCCGTTGTAGGTCATCAAATTCATGGGGCGACTCCGTGTTGCTCAAACCACTTGCGAATGCTGGCGACAGCACCTTTGTCCGTATCGGGCGAGGGGTGTGGTCGATGAAACACGAGGACTTCATCAAACAGCACCACCGCAATGCGGCTACCTTCGCGCTCGCTGATCTCTGCACCCAGCTCTACAAAGAGTGCTTCAATGTCGCGCCATTGGATGTTGGCGCTGACGGGGCGAGCATAAATAGCGTCTAAGGTTTTCTGGTGTTTTCGCTTCATTTATATGGTACCAGTATTTGGTACTGGATGCGAGGGATGGATGAAGCGAATTGTTTGGCCAGTGCGAGCGTTTCAGTGCAGGTGTTGCTTGGGATTTTTACGAGCCGTTTGCAAACAAATCATCCAACGCTTCAATCAGCGCCTGCGGTGGGCGCTGTAAATGCACTCCCGCACCTTCGGCGTGAATGCCGCGCAAGAACAGGTACACCGCACCACCCATGTGTTGCGCGTAGTCGTAGCCGGGTAGGCGCACTTTCAGCAAGCGGTGTAGCGCCAAGGTGTAGAGCACGTATTGCACCTCGTAGCGTTTGTGCAGCACCGCGTCTTGCAAAGTGAATGGGTCGTAGCTCTGCAGCTTGTTCGATTTGTAGTCCACCACCCAATAACGGCCATCGTGCTGCAACACCAAGTCCATCGAGCCAGTGAGCATGCCTTGCATCACACGCGCTTGCAGTGCAGGACGGGGCGTGCCTTCAAACACATGGCGTTGAATGAGTTGGTCCAGTGCAGTGGCGCTGACGTGGCTCACTTCTAAGTTGAACTCCATCTCGGGCCACATGTGCTCGGTGCTCAGGTCGCGCAGCGTGAGTGGTGCAGCGTTGAGCTCGTGCAAAGGCAGTGGCGTTTGCACCACGGCTTGCAGCCACGGTTCGAGTTGTGCGCGTGGTGCATCGTCGAGTTGCAACCAGCTTGCTTTGCGCTCTAGCAAAAGGCCCCAAGCTTGCTTAGCCCACTCGGGCGCGTTCTCATTGGCCACAGGCCAATTGTTTTGCGACAGCCATTCCAACAAATCGTGCAGCAGCGTGCCGTAGCGCGCACCGGCTGGGAAGCTTTGCCAAGCGCTGATGCTCTCGGACTCTGGCGCAGGGGCGGCTGCAGCCAATGCATAGGACGGTGCATCGGAGGTTGCGTCTGTGATGGCATCGGCCACCGCTTCGTCGCGTTTCGATTCAGACACCAGCCCTCGCGTGATGGCGCTAAAGCTCGCCGTCCACCACAGGCTGTGGTGGGTGCGTGTGGGGGTTAGGGCATCTTTGGGTGCGCTGATGGCAGCGGGAGCTTGGTAGCGAATGCCTTGCAGCTCTGGCAAGTCGGCCACTTGGATGTGGTCACACGTCCCCCACAAGGCGTGCAGCTGGTTGGCTAAATCACCACGCTCTTTGCGCATCAGCAATTGCGACAAGGCACTCAGTTTTAAATCGCTCTTGGTGGTGGCCTTGCTCAGATCATTTTTGGTTTCGGCCACGCCCATCCACAAACCACGTTGCGCGCGGGTGAGTGCCACGTACAGCAGGCGCATGTCTTCTTCCACCGAAGTGGCGGTCGGGTCGCTGTCGTCCTCGCCTTCGTCGTCTTGCGCGAAGTTGGTCTTGGCTTTTTTCTCCACCGAAAACGCACCTGCAAACGGCACAAACACCAACGGGTATTGCAAGCCCTTGCTCTTGTGATACGTGATGACTTTCACGCACAGCGCATCGG
>CAJBHE010000175.1 GCA_903952885.1 uncultured Burkholderiales bacterium | reverse complement strand
GTTTTCTAAGGCCACGGCGCGCAGTGTGTCGTCGGGGTTGGTCGCCACGGGGTGGTTGACGCGCTCCAACAGGGGCAAATCGTTGCGGGAATCGCTGTAGAACGTGGTCTCTACATCGGTCCAGTCCAATCCTTTGCTGATGAGCCATTGTTGCAGACGTTGCACTTTGCCCTCACGTAGGCTGGGGACGCCCAAAATTTCGTTGGTGAACCAGCCCTTGGCATCGCGCACCAGCTCTACGGCGATCAACTCGTCCACCCCAAACGCTTTGGCAATGGGGCGGGTCACAAACTCGTTGGTCGCGGTGATGATGAGGATGCTGTCACCCGCATCTTTATGCTTTTGCACCAACGCCAGGGCTTCGGGGCGAATGGCAGGCTGAATGACTTCGTGCATGAATTGCGCATGCGCTTGTGCAGCAACTTCTGGGCTGCGCTGGCAAAACGCCTCAGAGGCAAAACGCACATAGTCGTGAATATCCAGAGTGCCCGCTTGGTAGTGGGCGTAAAACTCGTCATTTTTTTGAATGAAGGCATCGCGGTCATGCCAACCCAGCTCGACCGTGAACGCCCCCCACGATTGGTCGGAGTCGATGGGCAACAAGGTGTGGTCAAGGTCAAATAAGGCGAGTTTCATCACATGGCTTCCAGCATGGCTTTGATCAGGGGGATGGTGATAGCGCGCTGCGTTTGCAGCGCGTAGCCATCGAGTTGGTCGAGGAGTTGAATGAGGCTGCTGAGGTCGCGGCTGAAGCGGTTGAGCATGAAATCCATCACCTCATCGCTCAAAAACACACCACGGTCGTCGGCTTGGTGGCGCAACACGGCTCGGCGCTCGGCTTCGCTCAGCACCTGTAATTGAAAAATATGACCCCAGCCCAAACGGGTGCGTAAGTCTTCACGCAAAGACAAGTCGCTGGGCGGCACGCTGCCTGCGGCCAACACCCAACGCTGTTGACCATCGCAGGGCGTGGTGGCATTCACAAACCAATTGAATGCACCTTGTTGCTGCACCGCGGTGAAGAGGTGCACATCGTCCAAGATGACCACGCGCCACGCGTCGTCAAACGCCGTGGGCTCGGCCACGGTGGCGTCCAACCAACCCACGGCACTGCCGTGGTCACGCAAGGCGGCTTGCACGGCGCGGAGCAAATGGGTTTTACCGCTGCCGCTCTCGCCCCACACATAGGTGGGCACGGGCGAGCGTTTGTCGTTGCCTGCCCACAGCTGCAGGTGCTGCACTGCGTCAAGGTTGGGGCCTGCGAAGAAGTTTTGGAGTGTGGGGCCGGGAGCCAAACCAATGTCGAGTGCGATTTGCTTCATCTGCACTCAAACACCACGGTACAAAGCACTGGCTTGGTACTGCGCACGCAGGCGACGTATGGCCACCAGCAACACGGCACTGGCAGGCAAGGCCACCAACACGCCGACAAAACCAAACAATTGGCCAAAGGCCATCAAAGCAAAAATCACGTGCAGCGGGTGCAGCCCAATGCGCTCGCCCACCAAACGCGGCGTGAGCAAGAAGCTTTCAATCAGCTGGCCCAAGCCGTACACCACCGCCACCATCAGCATGGCTTCGCTGGGTGCAAACTGCAACACGCCCGCCAACACTGCCAATACAAGCCCGAGGCCAAAGCCCACATAAGGTACAAACACGGCCAAGCCCGTGAACACGCCAATGGGAAACGCAAGCTCTAAGCCAAAGGCCCACAGCGCCAAGCTGTAATACACCGCCAGCAAAGCCATGACCGACAACTGCCCACGCAGGTACTGGCCCAACACAGCGTCACACTCAGACACAAAGCTGTCATAGGCTGCGCGTGCGGGCATGGGAACCAGCGCTTCGACATGGCGCACCAGACGTTGCCAATCTGCCAACAGATAAAAAAGCACCACAGGAATCAACACAAGATTACCCACCACCGTCAGCGCCACGCTGCCGCCAATGCGCAGCGAGGTCAACGCTTGCCTGAAGCCATCATCAAACGAGGTGCTGAAGGTTTGCAACACAAAGGCTTTGATGCTGGCACTGTCCAACATGACGGGAATACCTTTGGCTTGAAGCCAGGGCGCAATGTCAGTTTGCAAGCGCTCAACCAAGACAGGCACTTGGTCGCGCATGCGCGGAAGCTCGTGGGCCAAGATGGGGATCAACAAGGTGAACAAGGCCACCAACAGCAGCAAAAACAGAACTTCAACCAACACGACGGCCACCAAACGGGGCAAACGGCGGCCAAAGACACGTTGCAAGCCGCGCACCAAAGGACTCAGCACATAGGCCAACACAGCCGCCACCACAAAGGGCATGAGCACAGGGCCCAGCAGCCACAGCACAAGCGCGGTCACGCCCGCGAGGCCAGTCCAAGCGAGGGCGTGTTGTTGAGCGGGGGTGAATTGCATACAGCGTGTGAAGGGTTGGCTTTAAAATTACTACTTGATTCTATCGGCGCACACTTTGCTAGCGCCCCAGCACCTCCTCACTATGAACAAACCCCTCTCCTACAAAGACGCCGGCGTCGACATCGTCGCAGGCGATGCCTTGGTCGAACGCATCAAACCCTTGGCCAAGAAAACCATGCGCGAGGGCGTGTTGGCCGGCATCGGCGGTTTTGGCGCGCTGTTTGAAGTGCCCAAGCGCTACAAAGAACCCGTGCTGGTGAGCGGCACTGACGGCGTGGGGACCAAGCTCAAGCTGGCCTTTGAATGGCAAATGCATGACACCGTGGGCATCGACTTGGTGGCCATGAGCGTGAACGACGTGCTGGTGCAAGGCGCTGAGCCCCTGTTTTTCCTTGACTACTTTGCCTGCGGCAAATTGCACATCGACACCGCCGCATCGGTGGTAGGCGGGATTGCCAAAGGCTGCGAGCTCTCAGGCTGCGCCTTGATTGGCGGCGAAACCGCTGAAATGCCCGGCATGTACCCCGATGGTGAATACGACCTCGCCGGCTTTGCCGTGGGTGCGGTAGAAAAATCCAAAATCTTGACGGGTCAAAACGTCAAGCCAGGTGATGTGGTGTTGGGTTTGGCTTCGGCCGGTGTGCACTCCAACGGCTTCTCGCTGGTGCGCAAAGTGATTGAGCGTGCAGGCTCAGAAGCCCCCGCCACCTTAGACGGCAAGCCGTTCAAAGAAGCCATCATGGCTCCTACCCGCTTGTATGTGAAGAGTGTTTTGGCAGCCTTGGCAGAAACACCGATCAAAGCCTTGGCCCACATCACAGGTGGCGGCTTGCTGGAAAACATCCCACGCGTGTTGCCCGAAGGCACAGCCGCTCACCTGAAAAAAGGCAGCTGGCCACAAACCGAGCTGTTTGCTTGGTTGCAAAACACAGCGGGCATTGACGATATCGAAATGAACCGCACCTTCAACAACGGCATTGGCATGGTGGTGGTGATTGACGCGGCACACGCTGAGGCTTGTGCCGAGGTGCTGCGTGCCCACGGCGAGCAAGTGCACACCATTGGTGTGATTGCTGAGCTGGGTGATGGGGCTGCGGTAGTGGTGGCTTAAGCCTTCAGGCCACGTCAAACGCCCACTCAGCAAAAGACCCGCAATGGCGGGTCTTTTGCTTTTCTGACCAGGCTAGGCTTTGCCCTGTCCTCCGTCTTGTTCGTCAACCGAGGGCAGCAGCACCATGAGCCGCTGTTTAACCAGCATCAAGCGCTCGGGATCTTGGTGCGAGGTATACACTTCTTCTAAATTGCGCAACATGCGCACCACAATTTCGCGCGGCGTGGCGGCCCGCAAATAGTGTTTGAGCAACTCGTCAGACACATGGCCTTCCCGCAGTAAGCCCGATTCGGCATGCAAGGGAACCAAACGCTCGGACAATTCTTCTTTGCTCAATGATTCGCCCGTGAAAGGGTCAATCACCACCTGCCCCTCGTTGGGGTGAGGCAAGCGCACTTTGACCAAGAAGTGCCCGGGAAAGCCAACGCCTTGGGCATTGAGCCCAATGGTTTGCGCCAGCTCTAGCCACAACACCGCCAAGCTGATGGGGATGCCGCGGCGCGTGCGCAGCATCACATGCAGGTAGCTGTTGTCGGGGTCGTAATAGTTGTTGAGGTTGCCGCCAAAGCCGTGCTCGTCAAAGAAGAACTTGTTGAGCAAGCGCAGCTTTTGCAAAGCACCTGCATCGGCAGGCAAGCGTTTTTTCAATCGATTGCCCAACTGGTCGACGTGGCCTAACACCTCTTGAATATCGAGCTCGGGGTATTCATCTTGGGCCAAGCTGGCCACGGCTTCGAGCAACGGAAAGTGGGCGTCGCTTTGCACCAACGAGCCAAAGTATTCGAGGTTGGTGGGCACTTCGAGTTTGAAATCCATGGCGCAGCCTCCTTTTGTTTCAGTTTATCGGCGCAGCAAAGCACGCAGTTTCAAGCCGGTGATGGTGAGTGTGGCGAAGTACGCCAGCGCACTCACAGCCAGCACCACCGTCATCACACCCACGCGCAACAGTGGCGTGGCGTGCAACGCTGTCCAGTCCCAATGTTGAGCCGCCCACCACAACCAAGCGCCCAGCACCCCACACGCGGCCAGCACTTGCAGCACAAAGCGAAGCCAGCCCGCGCTCATCACGTAGGTGCCGTTTTTGAGCAAGCCCCGCAGCAACCAAGCGGCGTTGACCAACGCGCCCAAACCAATCGACAAGGCCAAGCCCGCATGCGCCAAATAAGGGACCAAGGCCACGTTGAACAGCTGTGTGATGACCAGCACCGCCATCGCAATGCGGACCGGCGTGCGTATGTTTTGGCTGGCGTAATAGCCAGGCGCTAGCACCTTGATGGCCACGAGCCCCAACAAGCCCACGCCGTAGCCCATCAGCGCAACGGTGGTTTGCTGTACATCGTGGGCGGTGAATGCGCCGTAGTTGTAGAGCACTGAAACCAAGGCTTTGGAAAAAATCAGCAAGGCCAAAGCGCACGGCATCGCCAGCAGGAGCACCAGGCGCAAGCCCCAATCGAGCATGTCTGAATATTTAGCCGTGTCGTTGGCCGCCTTCGCCGCCGAAAGCTGGGGCATCAGCACCACGCCCAAAGCAACGCCCAACAAAGCGGTAGGAAACTCCATCAAACGGTCCGCGTAGCTGAGCCAGCTCACGCTGCCCGGAATAAGCTGCGAAGCAATTTGCGTGTTGATGAGCAAAGAAATCTGCGCCACGCTCACACCTAGCAAGGCGGGTGCCATGAGCTGCAAAATGCGTTTGGAGCCTTCGCTGCCCCAAGCCTCGCGCACGGCGCGCCAGCTTAAGCCCACGCGGGGCAACAGGCCTAAACGCCGCAAAGCCCACAACTGCACGCTAAGTTGCGCCACGCCGCCCATCATCACACCCACAGCCAAGGCATAAATTGGCGGCACGCCCAAAGTGCCAAACCAGGGGCCGCCCCACCAAGCGGCGGCAATCATCGACACGTTCAGCAGCACCGGCGTGGCAGCTGGCACCGCAAAACGCTTCCAAGTGTTGAGCACGCCTGCAGCTAAGGCCACCAAAGACATGAAGGCGATGTACGGGAACATGAAGCGCGTCATCACCACCGCCACCTCAAAACCCTCAGGCGACTGCTGCAAACCACTGGCCATGGCCCACACCAACCAAGGCGCGGCCAAAACGCCGAGCACTGAAGTAATGAACAAAGCCCAAACCAGCAAGGTGGCCACTTGGTTAATCAGCACATGGGTGGCTTCATCACCATGCTGTTGGCGACTGGCGGCCAGCACGGGCACAAAAGCTTGGCTGAATGCGCCTTCGGCAAACAGGCGTCTGAACAAATTGGGGATGCGAAACGCCACATTGAAGGCGTCGGTCAGGGCGCTGGCCCCGAAAGTTGAGGCAATCAGCAGTTCGCGCATCAAGCCAGTGATGCGTGAAACCAGGGTCAAGCCCGAGACGATGGAGGCAGATTTGAACAGTGACACATTTGCAGTGTAGCGGCGGTGTGATTAGGGGTTAATGTGTCTGAGGGCCTGTTTTCGGAGTTTGCTACAATCGTGGGCTTTGCTGACAACATCCTCAGACACTTAAGGAAACTATCATGGCTTCAGCCAAACCCAAGAAAAAGAACCCGCGCCTAGCATCAGGCCGTAAACGCGTCCGTCAGGACATCAAGATCAATGCTGCCAACACCTCGTTGCGCTCCAAGTACCGTACTGCGGTGAAGAACGTCGAGAAAGCTGTCATCGCTGGCGACAAAACCAAAGCTACCGAACTGTTTGCCAAGATGCAAGCCGTTGTGGACACGATTGCTGACAAAGGCATCTTCCACAAAAACAAAGCAGCTCGCGACAAGAGCCGCTTGTCCACCAAGGTGAAAGCCTTGGCACTCGCCGCCTAATTCATTAGGCCACCAGCCCGGGCTAAATGTTCAGCCCGCCGTTTGTAACGGGTGCGCTGTCAGCAAAGAAAAAGCAAAAACCCGCTCTTGAGCGGGTTTTTTGTTGCCTGTTTTTCCACGTTCAAACAACGTTGGCGTGCTCTGGTAACAAACACGCTTCGACCACTTGCAAGTCGTTGTCTTTGGCGAAGTTCATCACAAAGTTCCAGGCCATGGGCTCTTCGTCACGCAAGTCGGTGTGGACGATGATGCATTTGTTGTTGTCCAAGGTATTGGGCACACACCAAGGCGAATAGCTCAAGTGGCTGCCAGGCGTTGCGCCACCCGGTCGGAATTGGCTCATCACGCCCGCCAAACGCTCGGCCCAATCGCTGGGGCGAAACGTGCGTCCTTCATGGGTCAAACCCAGAATAAAAACTTCTTTGGCGGAGTGTGAAACCATCGGGTAGAGGCTGAAATCGGTTGCGTGACGACGGGGGATCTCCCTCACTCGCTCGGTGACAAGTATTCTATCTTATATAAGACTTGTGGCATTTGTATGCCCCCCAAACCGCCACGGTTTTGTCATGCCAGTGCCTTTAAAATCTCGCCTCGACGGCTCAACCTTCGTTGGGTCGTTTTTATTTTGGAGTTGACATGACCACGCCTGCCGCATCGCCTCATTGCATGAACACCTATGGCCGCCTGCCAATGACGGTGTCGCATGGCCGAGGTGTGCGCGTGTGGGATGTCGACGGCAAGTGTTACCTTGACGCCTTGGCTGGCATCGCCGTCAACACCTTGGGCCACGCCCACCCCAAGCTCACTCCCGCTTTGCAAGACCAAGTGGGCAAGATGATTCATAGCTGCAACTATTACCACATCCCCCTGCAAGAAGCGCTGGCAGCCAAGCTGGTCGAGTTGTCGGGCATGACCAATGCCTTCTTTTGCAACAGCGGTTTGGAGGCCAACGAAGCGGCCTTGAAACTGGCACGCAAGTTTGGCCACATGAAGGGCATTGAGATGCCAGAAATCGTGGTCTACGAAAAGTCATTCCACGGCCGCTCATTGGCCACGCTGGCTGCCACGGGCAACGAAAAAATCAAGGAAGGCTTTGGCCCCATGATGGGCGGCTTTATCCGCGTGCCGGTGAACAACATCGGCGCTTTGAAACAAGCCACCGAAGGCAATCCCAATGTGGTGGCTGTTTTCATGGAAGCCATCCAAGGCGAAGGCGGCGTGACACCCATGCGCGCCGATTACATGCAGCAAGTACGCCAGCTGTGCGATGCGCGCGATTGGCTCATGATGATTGACGAAGTGCAATGCGGCATGGGCCGCACCGGCAAATGGTTTGCCCACCAATGGGCAGGCATCGTGCCTGACGTGATGCCGCTGGCCAAAGGCTTGGGCTCGGGCGTGCCGATTGGTGCGGTGGTGGCGGGTCCCAAGGCGGCTCACATCTTCCAACCCGGCAACCATGGCACCACCTTTGGCGGTAACCCGCTGGCCATGCGAGCGGGTGTAGAAACCATCCGCATCATGGAAGAAGACCACTTGCTTGACCACGTGACCCAAGTGGGCGCGCACTTGCATGCCTCCTTGCACCGTGAGCTGGACGGCGTGAAAGGCGTGAAAGAAATTCGCGGCCAAGGCTTGACGATTGGCATCGACCTTGACCGCTCTTGCGGCGTGTTGATGCAGCGAGCGCTTGATGCGGGCTTGTTGCTCAGCGTCACCGCTGACAGCGTGGTGCGTCTCGTGCCCCCCCTCATCATCACCGAAGCCGAGGCCGACGAGGTGGTGGCTATCCTCGTGCCGCTCATCCAAACATTCTTGGCAGAAACCCCATGACCCACGCGCTGAAACACTACCTGCAGTTCACGTCGCTCACGGCGGACGAATACGCCTACGTGTTCCAACGCGCAGCCCTGATCAAAAAGAAATTCAAAGCCTACGAAAAGCACCACAGCCTGGCTGACCGCACGCTGGCCATGATTTTTGAAAAGGCTTCGACGCGCACACGCGTGAGCTTTGAAGCCGGCATGTATCAGCTAGGCGGCTCGGTGGTCAACCTCACCACGGGCGACAGCCAACTGGGCAGAGCCGAGCCGATAGAAGACAGCGCCCGAGTGATCAGCCGCATGACCGACTTGGTGATGATCCGCACCTACGGCCAAGACAAAATCAAAAGCTTTGCAGCCAACTCGCGCGTGCCCGTGATCAACGGCTTGACCAACGAGTTCCACCCTTGCCAAGTCATGGCCGACCTGTTCACTTACATCGAGCACCGTGGCTTGACCGTGCATCCACTCGACTGCCTCAAAGGCAAAGTGGTGGCGTGGGTGGGCGATGGCAACAACATGGCCAACACGTGGCTGCAAGCGGCCGACATGTTGGGCTTCACTGTGCACGTGAGCACACCCAGCGGCTACGAAGTCAACCCCGCCATTGCAGGCCTGAGCAACAGCAATTGCTACAAAGTATTCGCAGACCCCATGCAAGCCTGCGAAGGCGCGGACCTCGTCACCACCGATGTGTGGACCAGCATGGGCTATGAGGCCGAAAACGACGCACGCAAAGAAGCCTTCGCCGATTGGTGCGTGGACAGCGACATGATGGCCGTTGCCAAACCCAACGCCCTCTTCATGCACTGCCTGCCCGCGCACCGCGGCGAAGAAGTGGCGGCTGACGTGATTGATGGCCCACAAAGCGTGGTGTGGGACGAAGCCGAAAACCGCATGCACGTGCAAAAGGCGCTCATGGAGTACCTGCTGCTCGGACGTCAGTGATATCTGCCTGGACCAGATGCGGTGCTTGCTGCGCCAACTATCGGGTGGACTTCAGCGTGGAAGAAATGGACACGCACGGCGGCTCTGTGCCCACTGGCTTGGGCCAAGAACTGACCGCCAACTTGTGCCGCATGCGCGGTACTGACTACTCGCCCCCACGCTGCGCGGCACTGACTGGCCAAGTGGGCGTAAAAGCCACCTGCGGCATTTATGAATGGCGGCCCTCGCCTTGCCGAGAGTTTGAAGAAGGCAGCGATGCTTGCCAACGTGCGCGCATGCGTCACGGCTTGCCTGCAATCAGCTGAAGCATTTCAACTCTTACTGTGGCCGTAAAGCCAAGGCACATCCATCAAGGGCGCGCCCATAAGGCGCAGGCCTAAGTCCCGCCCAATACCCAGAGCACCCGTGACGTGAAAGATTCGTCCATTGCGCTTCGCCCTCGCCTGCACCCGCGCATTGCGCTGCCAGCGGGCGTTGGCAAACTGCTGCAAGTGTTCCGGTGCATTTGCGGCTGGGGCAGTCCACAGCTGTGCGCCCAACTCTGCTGCATCTTCAATCGCCATGCCCGCACCTTGTGCCAAATAAGGCAGCATGGGATGTGCGGCATCGCCTAGCAAAGCAACCCTACCTTGCGCATGTTGGTGTGCACCCTGCATGGCAGGCCTGAAGCACAAGGGCCACAAACGCCAGTGACTGCATGCGGCCATCAGATCGATCAACGGGGTACACGCACCTCGCAAGGCATGCTGCAACTCGGCCAAGGTTTGCGCTTCTGACTTTTGCGCATTCCAAGTTTGCAAGGCTTGCAAATGATTGGCATCGTCGTCCAACAAACGGCCCTCGGCTAAACACACCACGTTCAGGTACTCGCCACCGCGCACGGGGTAGCTCACTACATGGGCATGTACGCCCATCCAAACCGATACATCGTGGCTACGCAAATACGGCGGTAAATCAGCCTGCGCCAACAAGGCGCGGTAGGCAATATGGCCTGTGAAATTTGGCAGGCCATCGCCCAACAGCTGTTGGCGCAAGGGGCTCCACACGCCATCCGCGGCCACGGCCACGGTGGCGGTGTGCTGCAGCAACTGCCCCTGTTGCGTTACCTCAAACATCGCTGCATCTAAAGATTGACTCACCCTCTTCACCGCCGCATTGCTTTGCACTTGCACCCCTTGACGCGTGGCCGCCTGCATCAGCAGGCCATGCAAATCAGCACGGTGAAGGGTCGCATAGGGTGCACCGTAACGTTTGGCAAAGTCTTTCAAGGGCAGCGTGGCCAACACCTCTCCTGTGGTCAGGCTGCGCGCATGCAAGCTCGGGGGAAATGCCGCCAATTGCGTGAAGGCATCCCCCAAGCCCCACGCTTGCAAAATACGCGTGACGTTGGGACCGAGCTGCACGCCAGCCCCTACTTGTGAAAATTCTGCAGCGCGCTCAAACACGGTGGCCTGCCAACCTGCACGTGCAACCGCGTAGCCTGCTGCCATGCCAGCGATGCCGCCCCCTGCAATCAATATATGTCGATTCATGTGCGTGATTGTGCTGTCTAGATCAACCCCGAATGACTGCAAGAGGCACCTATGATTTGTTACATTCAAAAACAAGGAGACTTCCAACATGAAACGCCGCACCTTCATGCAAGCCGCCGCCAGCACCAGCATGCTGCCGCTCTTTGCACAAGCCCAAGACAAATACCCCAACCCCGGCAAAACCATTCTTTGGATCTGCCCGTATGCCGCAGGCGGGAATGCCGACAGCCGTTCGCGCCAAGTGGCCAAAGCCATGGGGACGATTCTGGGTCAGCCCATCATCATCGACAACAAGGCCGGTGCAGGCGGCAACATTGGCACAGAAGCCATTGCGCGTGGCAAACCCGATGGCTACACGCTGGGCATGGGCAACTTCGCGCCGTTGGCCGTGAACCAAGCCTTGTTCAAAAAACTCAACTTTGACCCACTCAACGACCTCACACCCATTTGCCTGATCGAGCGCGGCCCCCTCATCTTGATGGTGCGTAACGACTCCCCCTACAAAACCGTCAAAGACCTCGTAGCGGCCGCTAAAGCATCTCCTGGCAAACTCAGCTATGGCTCAGGCGGCATCGGTGGCTCTCACCACTTGAGCGGCGCTTTGTTTGAACACTCGGCCGGCATTGACATGATTCACGCACCGTACAAAAGCGGCTCAGCCGCCGCCACCGATTTGATGGGCGGCCAGGTCCACATGATGTTTGAGCAGATGTACGCCGCGATGCCGTCCATCCAAGGTGGACGGATGCGTGCCTTGGCCATCACCAGCAAAAAGCGATCCCCTTTGCTTCCCAACATTCCCACCATGGGCGAGCAAGGCTTTCCTGAAGTTGAGGTGCTCAACTGGCAAGGCTTGATTGGCCCCAAAGGCATGTCGCCGGAATTGGTCAAACAGCTCAACACCGTGTGTAACCAAGCGCTGCAAACTGCTGAAGTGAAAGAAAAAATCTTGGGGCAAGGCAACGAAGTGGGCGGCGGCACGCCCGAGCAGTTTGCAGCCCTCATCAAAGCTGAAGCACCCCGCTGGGCCAAAGTGGTACGCGACGCAAAAATTGACCCTGAGTGATTTTTAACAGCGCAGACAGCTTACGCAGTCACGCCTTTGGCGGTTTCAACGTACTCGTCGATCTGGTTGAAGTTCAAGTACTTGTAGATGGCTGCGCCGTCGGCGTTGACCACACCCATCGCAGCGTGGTATTCGGCCACGGTGGGGAACTTGCCCATTTTTGATGTGATGGCAGCCAACTCGGCCGAAGCTAAGTACACATTGGTGTTCTTGCCCAAACGGTTGGGGAAGTTACGTGTGGAGGTAGACACCACTGTTGCGCCTTCACGCACTTGCGCTTGGTTACCCATGCACAAGGAGCAGCCTGGCATTTCTGTACGTGCACCGGCTGTGCCGAACGCAGCGTAGTGACCTTCTTTGATCAGCTCGCTCTCGTCCATCTTCGTTGGAGGAGCCACCCACAACTTGACAGGGATGTCGCGTTGACCACCGAGCAACTTAGCAGCTGCGCGGAAGTGACCGATGTTGGTCATGCAAGAACCGATGAAGGCTTCGTCGATGTGAGTGCCAGCCACTTCAGACAAGAACTTGGCATCATCTGGGTCGTTCGGGCAGCACACGATCGGCTCTTTGATGTCAGCCAAATCGATGTCGATGACGTGTGCGTACTCTGCATCTTTGTCGGCTTCCAAGAGGCTAGGCGCAGCCAACCATTGCTCAACCTTCTCAATGCGGCGCGCCAAAGTACGTGCATCGGCGTAGCCGTCAGCAATCATGTTCTTCATCAGAACCACGTTGGACTTCAAGTACTCTTGCACAGGCTCTTTGTTGAGCTTAATCGTGCAACCGGCGGCTGAACGCTCAGCAGACGCATCAGACAACTCAAACGCTTGTTCGACCTTCAGGTTGGGCAAGCCTTCGATTTCCAAGATGCGTCCAGAGAATTCGTTGATCTTGCCGGCCTTGGCCACCGTCAACAAACCTTGCTTGATCGCGAACAAAGGAATGGCATGCACCAAGTCGCGCAAGGTCACGCCGGGCTGCATCTCGCCTTTGAAGCGCACCAGGATGGATTCGGGCATGTCCAAAGGCATCACGCCTGTGGCCGCACCGAATGCCACCAAACCGGAGCCAGCAGGGAAGCTGATACCGATGGGGAAACGTGTGTGTGAGTCGCCACCTGTACCGACGGTGTCAGGCAACAACAAACGGTTCAACCAAGAGTGAATCACACCGTCGCCTGGACGCAAAGCCACGCCGCCACGGTTGCTGATGAACGCTGGCAATTCGCGGTGCGTCTTCACGTCCACAGACTTGGGGTAAGCCGCTGTGTGGCAGAACGACTGCATGACCATGTCAGCCGAGAAGCCGAGGCATGCCAAGTCCTTCAACTCGTCGCGTGTCATGGGGCCTGTGGTGTCTTGTGAACCCACGGTGGTCATCTTGGGTTCGCAGTAAGTACCGGGGCGAACGCCTTGGCCTTCTGGCAAACCCACCGCACGACCGACCATCTTCTGAGCCAATGTGAAGCCCGCTTTGGTGGTGATCGGAGCTGTGGGCAAACGGAACACGGTCGATACTGGCAGACCCAAGAACTCGCGGGCCTTGGCGGTCAGGCTGCGACCTATGATCAAGTTGATACGGCCACCGGCGCGCACTTCGTCAAACAGCACATCGCTCTTGAGCTGGAAGGTGGTGATGACTTCTTGACCGTTGGGGCCGTTCTTCACGATCTTGCCGTCGTAGGGCAACACGTCAACCACGTCACCCATTTCCAGTTTGGTCACGTCCACTTCGATCGGCAAAGCGCCAGAGTCTTCTTGGGTGTTGAAGAAGATGGGGGCAATCTTGCCGCCCAAAGTCACACCGCCGAAACGCTTGTTGGGCACGAAAGGAATGTCTTCACCAAAGCCCCAGATGATGCTGTTGGTGGCTGACTTGCGTGAAGAACCTGTACCGACCACGTCGCCGACGTAAGAGACCAAATGGCCTTTTTTCTTCAGCTCTTCGATCATGGCCATGGGGCCGCGCTTGCCGTCTTCTTCGGGCTTAAAAGGTGCGCCTTCACGGGTGTTTTTCAACATCGCCAAGTAGTGCAAGGGGATGTCTGGACGGCTCCAGGCGTCAGGCGCTGGAGACAGGTCGTCGGTATTGGTCTCGCCAGGCACCTTGAACACGGTGATGGTGATTTTTTTCTCGACTTCAGG
>CAJBHE010000174.1 GCA_903952885.1 uncultured Burkholderiales bacterium | reverse complement strand
AGGCGTGGACGTGATCATCACTGGCGTGGGCACAGGCGGCCACTTAACAGGGACAGCCAAAGTGCTCAAAGCCAAGTGGCCCAACTTGAAAGTGTATGCGGTCGAGCCCACAGCTTCACCCGTCATCTCTGGCGGTGCACCTGCGCCCCACCCTATCCAAGGCATTGGCGCGGGCTTCATTCCTAAGAATTTAGACACGGCATTGCTGGACGGTGTAATTCAAGTTGAAGCTGATGCCGCCCGCGAAATGGGCCGCCGCAGCGCGACGGAAGAAGGTTTGTTGGTCGGTATTTCTTCTGGCGCGACGCTAGCCGCGATTGCACAAAAGCTGCCCGAGATTCCAGCGGGTGCGACCGTGCTGGGTTTCAACTACGACACGGGCGAGCGTTACCTGTCGGTGGAAGGTTACTTGCCTGTTTAAGCAAAGAAAGATTCACATGTCTGACCGCACCATTCACCTGCACCGTGTTTTGAAAACGACCCCTGACAAGGTGTATCGTGCTTTCCTAGAAGGTGGCGCTTTGGCCAAGTGGTTACCGCCCTATGGCTTCACTTGCACCGTTCATCACCTTGACGCCAAAGTAGGTGGCACGTTCCGCATGTCGTTTCACAACTTCGGCAGTGGCAACGGTCACTCGTTTGGTGGTGAGTACCTTGAGCTAGTGCCTAACGAACGCATCCGCTACACCGACAAGTTTGAAGACCCCAACTTGCCCGGCGTGCTGGAAGTGACGGTATCGCTAGCGCCTGTGATCTGCGGCACTGAGTTGCGCGTAAAACAAACAGGGATTCCTGAGATGATTCCACTTGAGATGTGTTACCTCGGCTGGCAAGAGTCGCTAGAGCAATTGTCCAAATTGGTAGAGCCTGAGATTCCAGGCTAGCAGTTCGGTGATTCAAAGTTTCAACAGCGCCCTTGATGGGCGCTGTTTCTTTTTATCGGTACAGCAACCGATCCAAATCGGTAAGCTCAGCCCGCGCTTCCTTGGCCATCTGCGCTTGCTCCTTGAGCCAGCGTTTCAGCTCTGCTTCGTTTTGAATGCGGCGCAGGTCGCGCTCTAGCGTGTCCACCTCGTGCTCTTTGTCGCGCAGCTGAATGGCCAGTGCGCGTGTCAAGCTCTCGGCGCTGATGTGATCGAGCTCATTCACACCGAGGTAGTGGCGAATTTCAAACTGGGCTTGTGCTTCGTCTTCTTCCAGCGCTTCCACTTGCTCTTTGAGCAGCAGGCACATGGCGTTGAGCTTGTCGTCGGCCATGCGGCTCAAGGCTGCGCTGTCGATCTGTGCCAATTGCAGTTGTAGTTTGAGCAGCTCGGATAAGTTCTTGCGGTCATAAGCGGCATTGACTTCGCTCATCAGCCCGGTCTTGCGCAAGCGCTCGGCCTCGTCGGGTTCGCGGTCGGGATGCAAAGCGCTGGCGAGTTGGCGATACACCGTGCGCAGCGCGGTGTTGGCATCCATCTTTTGTTGCGCGTCTTTGAGCTGACGCGCCGCTGGTTTTTTCTTGACCTTTTTGGCTTGGCGTTTGTCTTCTTGGCGCTGCTGTTGTTCTCGATATTCGCGCAGGCCCGCCTCAAACACAGCCTCTGCGGTGTGCAAGTCGTCTGCGCCGTGCAAGGGTTTGCCAAACAAATCTTCAAACACGGCTTTGGCGTGCTCAGCGCCTGCACGCGCCTCTTCGGCCAAGGCTTGCGCGTCTTCTTCGCTGCGGTGTTGGTTAAACACAGCTTGCACTTGGCCATCTTTCTTGTGCTCTAGCGCCTCACACAGCGCCAGGATGATTTGCGTAGCGCTGCGTCGGTGCTTGGGGTTCAGATCGACTTGGTGCAAACGACCATCTAAAAAAAGCAACAAATTTTTACGCGCATCGTCTTCTTGGCTTTGCAAGGCGCGCATGGCACTCAGATGGCTGCTGCGGTGCTGTATAGACAGCGCCTCTAGCGTGGCGATGGAGTCCGACAAGGCTGACACTCGCGCCAGCAAGGTGTTGAAACGTTTTTGTGCAGACGTGAGGTCAGCAGCAGGCTGAATGGCAACGGTCGCCACTGCTTGCACAGGGGCGACCGTCCAGGGGAAGTTAGGCGCGCTCAAAAATCAGCGCGCCGCTTGCAGTGCAGCAATGCGCTCTTCCAACGGTGGGTGCGAAGCAAACCACTTGCCCAAACCACCGGTAATACCCATCGCAGCCACGCTGGTGGGCAACTCGCCCGCTTGCATGCTGTTCAAACGAGCCAAGGCATTGATCATGGGTTGCTTGTTGCCCAAGAGCTTGGCAGAGCCTTCATCCGCCGCAAACTCGCGGTAGCGGCTGAACCATGCGACGATCATGCTGGCCACGAAGCCCAGCAAGATGTCGAGCACGAAGCTGGTGATGTAGTAGCCCATGCCGGGGCCAGTGGATTCGTCGTCTTTGCTGCGCAACATGCTGTCCACAAAGTAGCCGATGACGCGGCTCAAGAACACCACAAAGGTGTTGAGCACGCCTTGGATGAGCGTGAGCGTGACCATATCGCCGTTGGCAACGTGAGCAATTTCGTGGCCCAACACGGCTTCAATTTCTTCTTGGGTCATGCCTTGCAGCAAGCCTGTGGACACCGCCACCAAGGCTGAGTTTTTGAATGCGCCGGTGGCGAATGCGTTGGGCTCGCCTTCGTAAATCGCCACTTCCGGCATCGTGATGCCAGCGCGTTGCGACAAGCGCTGCACCACATTGAGCAACCAAACTTCATCTTGGTTGGCGGGTTGAGTGATGACGTGTGCACCCGTGCTCCACTTGGCCATGGGCTTGCTCATCAAGAGAGAGATGAAAGCGCCACCAAAACCCATGATGAGCGAGAAGCCCAACAAGGCAGACAGGTTCAAACCGTTGGCAGTGAGAAAGCGGTTGACACCCAGCAAACTGGCGACGACCCCCAGCACCACCATGACGGCGAGGTTGGTGAGGACGAACAGAAGAATGCGTTTCATGGTTTTCCTTTGCGCGGGGAATACAAATTCCGCGAACAAGGATGGTAGGGGCGATCACTTGCAATTCAATGCCATCGCGCCAAAAAACCACACGAAAACTAGGCAAAGCCACGCACAGATGTGCCACTTTAAAGGGTGCGGTTTTGGGGCAGTTTGACAACCGCTTCGCGCTTGGGCCGAAACACCTGCGTGTCTTCGTAATACGCCCGCTCGGCATTGGCGGGCCACCAGCCGGGCACACCCAACACCGGCAGCGGCTCGAAGGGTTTGGTGGCGAGTTTGGCAGGCTGCAGGTCTTGCGCCAACCACGCGTCTATCGCGCCATCGTCATGCGGATTGACATCGTTTGCCACACGGTACACATGCGCGGTGATGGACTTGTAGGGTGTGACGAGTTTTTCCAACAAAGCATGGCCAAACAACACCAGGTGCACCTCCTGCCATTGCGGGCGCAAGTCCACAAACAGCGTGAGCCAATCGCGTGCTTGCAGTGCGTCCCACACCGCGTCAGGTGCATGCATGAGCACCACGTTTTCGTCAAACAGCGTGAGCGCGTCGCGCACAGGTCCGCGCGTGTGGCGAATGCCTTGGGCTTCGATCTCTGCGGCTTGCAGTTGGTTCAGGCGGCGTTTGGCCTTTGGAAAGCGTTGCCAACACAGACCGTTGAAAAAATCGTGCAGGCCGTCGCGAGTAGGGACTTGGGCGGTTTTGAAAATGAAGTCTTCGTAGGCTTGGTTGTCTGGCAAGGCTGACTGGGGGACGAACTTTACTTCTTTGGCGTCACCAAGCGCGAGGCCAGCACGGGTCGTGTTCACGCTCGCTGCGCTCGCAATATCACCCGAGCCCGCGCTGTCCTCGCGCTTGGCTGTGTGTGTGTTTTCGTTCAGGGCTTCGGCAACGCTTTGCTTTTGTAACGCGCGATGTCCCGTTGGTTGACCGAGTTCGCGCCACGGGGATAACCACGGCTGTGACCAATCGATGTCAGCTAAGACAGCGCCCGCAAAACCCTCTGCCTTAGGACTTAAACCACTCGCCAAGGCAAGATCTCGCCAGAGCGAAGGGGCTTCAAGTCGGCTTCGCCAAATGCAAAGCTTTCGGGTGGTGTCCAACTTTCTTTGCGCAGCGTGAGCGTGCCGATGTTACGTGGCAAACCGTAAAAGTCTGCGCCGTAAAAACTTGCGAAGCCTTCAAGCTTGTCGAGCGCACCTGCGTTGTCAAACGCTTCAGCATACATGGGCATGGCTGCGTGCGCGGTGTAGCAACCGGCGCAGCCGGTGGCGTGCTCTTTGAGTTGTGCAGGATGAGGTGCGCTGTCAGTGCCTAAGAAGAATTTGGCTGAGCCACTGGTCGCGGCTTTGACTAATGCCAGGCGATGCGTCTCGCGCTTCAATACGGGCAAGCAGTAGAAATGCGGGCGAATGCCACCGGTGAAGATGGCGTTGCGGTTGTACAGCAAGTGGTGCGCCGTGATGGTGGCAGCTGTGTATTTGTCGCTCTCGGCCACATATTGCGCGGCGTCGACGGTGGTAATGTGCTCGAACACAGTCTTGAGCTCGGGAAAATCTTTGCGCAGCGGAATGAGCTGGGTGTCGATGAACACGGCTTCGCGGTCAAACAGGTCGATATCGCTGCTGGTGACTTCACCGTGCACCAACAACAATATGCCTGCCTTTTGCATGGCTTCGAGTGTTTTGTAGGTCTTGCGCATGTCGGTCACACCGGCATCGCTGTTGGTGGTCGCGCCAGCGGGGTACAGCTTGGCGGCGACCACGCCTGCGTCTTTGGCACGGGCGATTTCGTCGGCGGGCAGGTTGTCGGTGAGATAGAGCGTCATCAAGGGCTCGAAGCTCACACCTTGGGGCACTGCGGCCAAGATGCGCTCTTTGTAGGCCAAGGCTTGTGACGCAGTGGTGACCGGAGGTCTGAGGTTGGGCATGATGACAGCGCGGCCAAATTCGGCGGCGGTGTGAGGTACCACGGTGTTGAGTGCAGCGCCATCGCGCACGTGCAGGTGCCAGTCGTCGGGTTTGGTGATGGTGAGTTGTTGCGTCATGCCTAAATTGTCGCTTTTTTGTTTCTGGGCTCGCTGTGGGCAGAGGGTATGGGCAGCTTGGGTGTGGCGGCTGACGATTTCTGGT